>NZ_JBSFNC010000044.1:0-67430 GCF_053586895.1 Amycolatopsis sp. NPDC003731
GCCGAACTGTGGGCGGGACACGCACGCACCGAACTGGAGTGGGCGAAGAGCCTGAGCAAACGACTGTCCGAGGGCGCCTACACCATGGCCGATGACCCGGGCTCGTGGCGAACGGTCCACGATCCCCTCAAGATGCGCTTCTAATCAAACTTGACTAGACACTCCTCCCCGTGGCACTCTGACTAAGTACTCAAATTTGACTAGCTCGAGCAATCCGTTCGCAGATAGAAGGAGACAGTGCGATGAGCACCACAGTGCACACCGACGCTCCAGCGATCACCCGCAAGCCAGGTCGCGCAACCAACGTCGGGTTGTGGGTACTGCAGGCAGGGCTGGCCGTCCAGTTCGCCGGGGGCGGCATCATGAAGGTCACCGGCGCACCCGTCATGGTTGAAATGTTCACCGAGATCGGAGCGGGTCAGTGGCTGCGCTACGTGGTCGGCGTCCTGGAGATCGCCGGCGCGGTCGGGCTGCTGATCCCGCTGCTCTCGAGCCTCGCCGCTCTCGGGCTGGCCGCCGTGCTGGTCGGCGCGGCCAGCACCAACGTGTTCCTTCTGGAGGAGAGCCCGTGGCTGCCACTGGCCCTCCTGGTCGGGGCTGCGGTGATCGCCTGGGCTCGCAGATCCAGGACCTCAAACCTGGTCGACATGCTCCGACGGTGACGGACACGCATCGAGAAGTGGCGCGAAGCCAGGAACGAGATGACACTCCGCGTGACGTCCGCCGACGGCACATTCAGCAGAGTGGGCGCGTGTCGGCGACGAAGCTGCTGGTGCTCGGTATCGTGCACATCTCCGGCGGCGCGCACGGCTACCAGGTGCGGTCCGAACTGCAGAGCTGGCATGCGGAAACCTGGGCCAAGATCAAGCCCGGCTCGATCTATCACGCACTGAAGAAAGCGGCGGCCGATGGCCTCCTCACCGAACACGCCGAGCCGGGCAACTCCGGCCCGGAACGCGTTCTGTACCGCACGACAGCTCGAGGACGTGACGAGATCGTCGAACTGGTCCGCGATGGCCTGCAGCGCACCCACGACCCGGACATGCTCAACGCGTCCATCGCCATGTTGCCCATGCTGACCAGGTCAGATGCCATCGCGCACGTTGGCGAGCGCGTCGCGCACCTGGAAGCGGAGCTCGTCGTGCGGGCCGAGTGGCAGG
Source organism: Amycolatopsis sp. NPDC003731 (assembly GCF_053586895.1). Taxonomy (NCBI): domain Bacteria; kingdom Bacillati; phylum Actinomycetota; class Actinomycetes; order Pseudonocardiales; family Pseudonocardiaceae; genus Amycolatopsis; species Amycolatopsis sp. NPDC003731. The sequence goes on from NZ_JBSFNC010000044.1 coordinate 1,161, forward strand.
AGCACCCCGATCGGGACATCCCCGAGCACATCCCCGAGCACGTCCGCGAGCAGGCCGAACTGTGGGCGGGACACGCACGCACCGAACTGGAGTGGGCGAAGAGCCTGAGCAAACGACTGTCCGAGGGCGCCTACACCATGGCCGATGATCCGGGGTCGTGGCGAACGGTCCCCGATCCCCTCAAGATGCACCTCTAATCAAACTTGACTAGACGCTCCTCCCTGTGCCATTCTGACCAAGTACTCAAACTTGACTAGGCTCAACTAATCCGTTCGCAACACCGAGAGAAGGACTCGAACCCATGGGAAAACTCGCGATCGAGACGAGAGGGTTGAAGAAGAGCTTCGGCGAGACCCACGCGGTCGCCGGTGTCGACCTGTCCGTGAGCGCCGGGAGCGTGTTTGGCGTGCTCGGTCCGAACGGGGCGGGCAAAACCACCACGATCCGCATGCTGGCCACGCTCCTGCAGCCCGACGCCGGAGAGGCGCAAGTGCTCGGCTACGACGTCGTGCGTGACGCCCAGGCGGTGCGAAGCAGGGTGGGCCTCACCGGGCAGTACGCGTCGGTCGACGAGGACCTCACCGGGGCGGAGAACCTGTTGTTGCTCGCCAGGCTGCTCGGCTACTCACGCCCCCGAGGCAAGGAGCGGGCGGCCGACCTGCTCGACGCGTTCGGCCTTGCCGAGGCGGCCGACCGGCAGGTGAAGAAGTACTCCGGCGGGATGCGCCGGCGCATCGACATCGCGGCGAGCCTGGTCGTCCCCCCCGAACTGATCTTCCTCGACGAGCCCACGACCGGGCTCGACCCGCGCAGCAGGAACCAGGTCTGGGAGATCGTCAGGGGCTTGGTCGCCCAGGGCACCACCGTGTTGCTGACCACGCAGTACCTCGACGAGGCCGACCAGCTGGCCGACCGGATTGCGGTGATCGACCACGGGAAGGTGATCGCCGAGGGCTCGAGCGGCCAGCTCAAAGCATCGGTCGGCGCCGGCTCGCTGCACGTACGGCTACGTGCGCCCGAGCAGCGGGCCGACGCCGAACGGGTCCTCGCCGCCGCGCTCGACGAGCCGGTCGAGCTCTCCGCTGACCCGGCCGCGCTGTCCGCAAGGATCTCCGACCCCGAACGGGTCTCCCGTTCCCTGGCCGAACTGTCCCGCAGCGGCATCGACGTCACCGAGTTCGCGCTCGGTCAGCCGAGCCTGGACGAGGTGTTCCTCACCCTGACCGGACGCACCGCCGAAAAGACTCCCGAGGAGGAGGCCGCATGACCACCATGACCACCACGTCCGCCGAGCAGGCGTCGGCGCCAGTCACCGAGGACGCGCTGCGCCGTGTGCTACTGGTCGGTGAGCGCCCGTCCCGACCCGGCCCGGTGCGCACCTCATTGACATTCGGCTGGCGCGCTCTGCTGAAGATCAAGCACCTCCCGGAGCAGCTCGTCGACGTGACCATGTTCCCGATCATGTTCACGCTGATGTTCACCTACCTGTTCGGCGGCGCGCTCGCCGGGTCGACAGGGGACTACCTGCAGTTCCTGATTCCGGGCATCCTGGTGCAGGCGAACGTCATGATCACCATGAACACTGGCATCACGCTGAACACCGACATCCAGAAGGGGGTGTTCGACAGGTTCAGGTCACTTCCGGTGTGGCGGCCATCCCCGCTGGTCGGCGCCCTGCTCGGCGATCTGGTGCGCTACTCGATCGGGTCGGCGGTCGTCATCGGGCTCGGACTGGCCCTGGGGTTCCGGCCGGACGGTGGCGCCGCCGGCGTGGTGCTCTCGGTCGCGCTGCTGCTGGTGTTCTCGTTCTGCCTGTCGTGGCTGTGGACGATGCTCGGCCTGATCCTGAGCACGCCGAACTCGGTGGCGGGGGTCAGCATGATGGTGATGTTCCCGCTGACGTTCGTGAGCAACATCTTCGTGGACCCGAAGACGATGCCCGGGTGGATGCAGGCGGTCATCGACGTCAACCCGATCACCCACCTGGTGAACGTGGTACGCGGCCTGATGCACGGCTCGGTCCCGGCCGGGGAAATCGGCTGGGTGCTCGTCTCGGCCGTACTTCTCGTCGCGGTCTTCGGCCCGCTCACCATGGCCCGCTACCGCAACAAGAAGTAGCTGCCGCTACCGCGAGCACTCGGCCGAAATCAACTCCGGCAACCCGGCCCACTCGGCCAACGCCAGCACCGATACCAGGCCCTGACACGATAAGGAGAGACGATGAGCGAGCTGACCACCACGCAGCCCGCCGGCACACCGACCTGGATCGACCTGGGCATCCCGGATCTCGACCGCGCGATGACCTTCTACGGCGCGTTGTTCGGTTGGGAGTTCGATGTGGGACCGGCGGAGTTCGGCCACTACACCCAGTGCTTGCTACGGGGCAAACCCGTCGCGGCCATCAGGCCGAACCCCGATCCCGACGCCACGGACTTCTGGTGGAACGTCTACTTCGCGACGGATGACTGTGACGCCGCGGCCGCCCGGGCGCGAGACGCGGGCGGCGCGGTCATCACGGGCCCGATGGACGTGCTGGACCAGGGCCGGACGGCGATCATCAAGGACACCACCGGTGCGCAGTGTGGACTGTGGCAGGCCGGTGCCCACATCGGCTGCGAGATCGTCAACGAGCCGAACGCCCTGCTCCGCAACGACCTGGTCACCGCGGAATCCGGGCCCGCGCGTGACTTCTACGTCGCGGTCTTCGGCCACACGTTGGATGCCAACCCGGACCGGCCTGAGCTCGACTTCACGTTCCTGCGCAGACCGGATGGCCACGAGATCGGCGGCATCGCCGGTGACCCAACGGCCACGAAGTCCCGTTGGGGGACCTTGTTCCAGGTGGACGACGCCGATGCGGCGGCGCAGCGAGCGGTCGACGCGGGTGGGACCTCGACCGAGCCCTACGACATGATCTACGGGCGGGTCGCGAACATCACGGACCCGTTCGGCACGGAGTTCGATGTCGGTGCGGCGATGACGAGCTGAACCGGCGGTCAGCTACTTTCTTGAAGCATCGAGTTCGAGAGGAATCGCAATGAACATTGCACTGTGGATCGTGGCCGGACTGCTCGCGGTCGCCTTCCTGGGGGCGGGAGCCAGCAAGCTCGTCACACCGAAGAAGAAGCTGTACGACAAGGGCATGACATACGTCGAGGACTTCTCCGACGCCCAGATCAAGACCATCGGCACGCTCGAAATCCTTGGCGCGATCGGCCTCATTGTGCCCGCGTTCATCTCGGGGGCGACCTGGCTCGTCCCCACCGCCGCGACAGGCCTGCTCCTGACGATGATCGGCGCGGTGGTCGTGCACATCCGTCGCAAGGAACAGTTCGTTTCGCCGCTCGTGCTCGGGTTGCTCGCGGCGTTCGTTGCTGTCGGCCGGTTCTGGATCGAGACCCTCTAGGAGGTCGTCACGCGGCAGCTCCGATCCGGAGCTGCCGCGTCCACTCAGGAATCACCCCATCGCCACCCCCGATGAGCAGCGCCTGACAGCCGGCAGCCAGCGCGCGGCGGGAGTCTTCGTGTCACGCAGGTCCCCGGCCCAACGTCATTCAGGTCGGGCTCCCAGCGGTCGAGCCGGGTCTGCTCATCGCCGAACTCACGGATTGCCGTATGCCTCGACCCGAGGCAACTCACGTCGCACTCGAGAAGACGCCGGATCCGTCCGGCCGCGGAAACAATAGCGGCGCGCCCTCGCGCATGCGGCGTCTGGACGCTGGCAGTTCACGTAGGCGAGAACGGAGAAGGATATGACCGGGCCAGGCGTGACCGAAATTACCGCGTGGATCATCGAACATAAATTCACTCCGCCCGGTGGTGAAGCTCGCCCGTCCGAAACCTACGACGGTGAAGAATACCTCCAACCGATTCTGGAAATGGCCCGCGAGTTCGAGCGGGCCCACCCGGAGTACGCGGTGCGCGTCGAGGGTCACGATCCCTGGACGATGGCGGAAGAAGTCGCGCGCGCCGCCGAGCGCGGGGAGGCACCGGACATCGCCGAGTACTACGCCACCGCGACCCAACTCGCCTACGATACCTACACGCCAGACGGTAAGCCGCTGTTTACGTCCATCGAGAGGGCTCTCGGCGGCCGCAAGGAAGTGCTGGGGGAGCGTGTGCTGATCGACGACATCGAACCGCTCTCACGGAGCTTCTACACGTATCAGGGCGACCAGTTCTCGGTGCCCATGACGGCCACCACTCCCCTGCTGTACTCGAACATGACGATCCTGCGCAAGGCCGGGATCGACACTCCCCCCAGGACCTGGGATGAGCTCGTCACGGCGTGCGAGGCGGTCGCGCGGCTCGACGAAGCTCCAGCCTACGGGGCGGCCTGGCCCAACAACGGCTGGATCTTCCAGCAGGCACTGGCGCAGCAGGGCGGTCTCCTCGCGAACAACGGCAACGGCAGGGAAGCCAGAGCTACCGTGGTCGACCTGGCCTCCAAGGAAATGATCTCGTGGGTCGAGTGGATGCGGGACTTGCATGCGGCCGGTCACTACGTCTACTCAGAGGGGGCCTTCTGGAGCGCGTTCGAAACATTCGCCCAGCAGGATGCGGTGTTCGCGCTGAGCTCGTCGAAGCAGGCCGAGGAGTTCGTCCGTTCCGGCGAGGAGAACGGCTTCGAGGTGACCGCGAGTTCGATGCCGTTCAACTCGTCGGTGCCCTACGTGGGGAGCCTGGTGTCGGGGTACTCCCTGTTCCTGCGGGACGGTCTCGACGAAGCCAAGCGGGACGGCGCGCTCGCGTTCATCCAGCACCTGATCAAGCCGTCGAGCATCATTCGATGGCACCGGGCGCACGGATTCCTCCCCATCACCAACGAGGCTTACGACACGCTGGAGGGCGAGGGCTGGTTCGCGGCCAATCCACATCATCGAGCGGCCAGTGACCAGCTCCGCACGTCGGCGCAGTGCGCCGCGACGTCCGGTGCGTTGTTGGGTGACTTCGCGGGCGTCCAGCACGCCATGACCAGGGCATTGAAGGACGTTTTGTTGTCAGGCGCGGACCCCGGTCCGAGGTTCGAGCAGGCGACCGAGGAGGCACAGCGTCTCCTGGATGACCACAACGCCGCCTGCCTGCGGCCGATCCCCTCGACCCCAGCGCGGCTCGAGGTGTACTGACGTGGAGGACCTGTCCTGACGACGATCGAGGGTATCAGCGGATCGCGACTTCGGGCCCTGCCATCATCAGGTGGTGCCTGAAGGCGCGAGACCTGCGCGATGTCTCCTCGGACGACCGAGCCGACGGATGGTCGGTGCGATCATGCCATCCCGCGATTTCCGGCGGGACAAGGTGCGCGGAGCGGAGACGCTCGCGATGCCGGCAGACCGACCAAGGTCGGCGGGTCTACGACCGCGTGAATGAGGTCATTCCCGCCGCGCACAGGGTCATGGCATGGGAGCCGTGGCGCGGTCGCCGCTGATGGCGGCACCCCTACGTACCGCCGGGGGTCAGACGCCGAAGAACCGCTGGAGTATCGGCGCAACCGCCTTGGGGCCGGCGACGTGGCCCTCCTGGGCCGCGCCGGGATAGACGTCGTAGAGAACCTCGAACGCACCGACCTTGGGTGACGGGCAGTCCCGCGGCCGCCCGCCCGCGTCCCCGATCAGCGCGGCAATGTCCTCGAACTCGCGCTCGATCGCGTACGGCGCGGTGTCGCCGCTCTCACCTCGACCGCGGCGGTACCGAACCCCTTGACGTGCTCGAACTCGCCGGCCAGCCGTCGCAGCAGCGTGCTGGTGCCGCACCCACCTGGAGCCTGCTCCAGGTGGGTGCGGCGGAGTAGTTTGGCGAACGGTCAGCGACCCCGGTCGGCGGCGGCCAGCGCCCTCGCCTCTGGCAACTCCGCCGCTTCCGGGGCGGGGATGCCGCGGATCAGGTCGGCCGCCTTCTCCGCGACGACGATCGCCGTTGCATTGGGAATCCCGCGGCCGACCTCCGGCATGACGGACACATCGACCACCCGCAGCCCATCGACGCCCCGCACGCGCAGGTCGGCGTCGACCACCGAGCCCATCGCACAGGTACTCGTCGGGTGGAAGATCGACTGCGTGTACTTCCTGGCGTAGGACTTCAGGTCCGCGTCCGATTCCGATTCCGGGTAACGGAACACGCCCTCGTTGTAGAGCCGCATCGCCGGCCGCCTACCGATGTCCATCGCGATGCGCAGCCCGATCAGGGTGCGCTCCAGGTCCGAAGGATCGGCGTAGTAGTCGTGCACGATCCTGGGCTTGGCCGTGGGATCGGCGGACGCCAGGTGCACCCGGCCGCGGCTTTGCGGGGTGGCGACCGCGGGGCCGAACGAGATCGCGTGCGCGGTCGGCGGCCCGAGGCCGCTGTCGGCCAGCATGCCCGGCGCCGCGAAGAACTGCAGATCCGGCGCGGCCAGGTCGCTGGCGGTGCGCACGAAGCCGCCCGCCTCGGGCCCGTTGGACGCGAGCGGCCCGCGGCCCTCGCGCTGGTACAGCTCGACATTGGCGGGCTCGCCGGCGGCCAGCAGGCTGATCGGCTGGGAATGCGTGAGGATGAGCGGCACCAGCGCGTGGTCCTGCAGGTTCGCGCCGACCTCCTCGTTGTCGGCGACCACCGGAACGCCGAGTTTCCGCAGCGTGTCGGCGGGGCCGACACCGGAAAGCATGAGCAGCTGCGGGGAGTTGTACACGCCGCCGGAGAGCAGCACCTCGCGTTCGGCCCGCAGGACGATCTCGTCCTCCAGCCGGTACCCGACGACGCCGGTCGCCCGGCCGTCCTCGATGAGCACCCGGTGCACCTGGAGGTTGGTCTCGACGGTGAGGTTGGGCCGGTCGATCACCGGGTGCAGGAACGCGGCCGCCGTGCTGCAGCGACGTCCGTTGCGCTGGGTGACCTGGTAGAAGCCGAAACCGTCCTGCTCCGGGCCGTTGAAGTCGTCGTTGGCCGCGAACCCGGCCTCCGTCGCCGCCGCGATGAACGCCGCCGTGCTGGGGTTCTTGGACCGGTTCTCCGACACCGACAGCGGCCCGCCCGCGCCGTGGTAGGCCGACGCGCCACGCTCGTTGTCCTCGGACCGCTTGAAGTACGGCAGCAGGTCCGCGTAGGCCCAGCCCGGCTGGTTCCACGAGTCGTAGTCGTACGGGTTGCCCCGCGCGTAGGCCATCGCGTTCATCGAGCTGGTCCCGCCGAGCACCCGGCCACGGGGCAGGAACACCCGCCGGCGGTTCAGCTGGGCCTCGTCGTGCGTGTCGTAGTCCCAGTCGACCTGGGTCCGGAACAGCTTGGCGAACGCGGCGGGCACCTGGATGTTCGGATGGCTGTCCGTCGGGCCCGCCTCGACCAGGCAGACCCGGATGTCCGGGTCCTCCGTCAGCCGCGCCGCCAGGACACAGCCTGCCGATCCCGCACCGACGATGATGTAGTCGTACATACCGCTCCTTGGCTGATCAGAAGAACTGCGTGTTCGGGGCGAGGCCGCACAGCACCCGGCCGTAGATCTCGTAGAGGATGTGCGGCGTGTTCAGGGCGTGCTGGGTGAGCGCGTGCAGGTCGCGCCAGGTGCGCTGGATGGGCACGCTGGAGAAGATCGCCGAGCCGCCGCTGCCGACGTAGAGCGTGTCGACCGCCTCCAGCGCGCGCTTGCAGGTGGCGCCCATGGCGATCCGGGCCAGGGCCCGGTCCTCGGTGGACCACTCGCTGTGGTCGGCGACCTTCGCGTCGACGAGGTCGGCGACCCGGTAGGCGTGGAAGGCGGCCTCGTCGATCGCGACCCGGGCCTCCGCCACCTGCAGGTGCGTCATCGTGGCTTCGCGCTGGTCGGTGTAGTCGGTGTAGGTGATCTTGCGGCCGGGCATCCGGTCGGTGAAGCAGTCCCACGCCGCACGGGCCATGCCGACCACGTTGCCGACCGAACACGCGGACGCCAGCGCGGCGAGCGGGGCGCGGTACATGTCGATGTCCGCGTTGAGGACCGAGGCGGACTGGTTGGTCAGCAGCGCCATCAGCGGCAGCGTGCGCTCCGCGGGGACGAACACGTCTTCGGCGACCGTGGTGACACTGCCGGAGCCGCGCAGGCCGGTGGTGTTCCAGTCGTCCACGATTCCCAGGTCCGCCATCGGGATCAGGGCGACGATCGGCTCCATCTCGCCGCTGTCGTTCGGGGTGACCGCGATCGCGACCTGCCAGTGGCTGTGCAGCGCACCGCTGATGAAGCCCCACTGTCCATTCACGACATAACCGCCCGGCGCCTTCGCGGCCATGGCGGTGGGGCTGAGCGTCCCGCAGACCCGGGCGTTCTCGGTGGCGTAGACCTCGTCCTGGACGGCGTCGGGGAACAGGCCCACCATCCACCCGGGGATCCACCACACCGACGCGATCCAGCCGACGGCGCCGTCACCGCGGCCCAGCTCGGCCGCGACGTCGACCACGGTGCGGGTGTCGCACTCGTAACCGCCGTAGCGGGCCGGAATCCGCATCTTGAAGACGCCCGCCGCGGCGAGGGCCTCGATCGTCTCCTCGTGCAGGCGCCGGTTCTCGTCGGTCCACTGGGCGTGATCGCGGAGCAGCGGAACGAGCTTCGTCGCCCGGTCGACGAGTTCGTCGTGGGTGGGGGGCTGGAGCGTCACCATGGCCTCCTCGGTGGCCTCGGCCTGGACAGAATCGAAGGGCGCCTTGCGTCAAGGCATCGTTTCCCGCGGCGTTCCGGGATGGCGTCTCCCGCATTGCGAACGGCCGTCACAGCTTGCTGCGCATCGCCCACAGGTCGGGGAACATCTGGTGGAACAAGGTCGAACGCAGGTACGAGACTCCCGACGATCCGCCGGTGCCGGTCTTGTCGCCGATGATCGCCGCGACGAACTTCACGTGCTGGTAGCGCCACTGCTGGAAGCACTGGTCGACCTCCATGAGCGCGTCGCAGATCTGCGCTATCACGCCGTCTTCGAGGTAGGCCTTCCGGAGGGCCTGCTGCACGTCTTCGGACGGAGCAGATGGCTTGGACACGTCGCGGTCCAGAACGGAGTCCGGCATGGGATACCCGCGGTCGTCGAGGAAACGGGCGAACGAGTCGAAGACGGTCGGTCGACGTAGAACCTGCTCGAGCTCGGCGCGCTCACCAGCACCGACCCGGTAGTACTCGAACATCTGCGGATCTCGCCTGCCGAGCACGGCCTCGATCCGCCTGAACTGGGTGGACTGCGCCCCGCTCCCGCCGCCGAGCGCGTGCCGGAAGCTGTTGAACTGGCGCGGCGTCAACGTCGCCATCACGTCGGCGTTGGCGACCACGGCACGAACCAGTACCGCGGTGCGCTGCAGCGTGCGCAGGGCGGCGCCGTCGGCGCCGTCGGCCAGGTGGTCCTGGAACCTGGCGAGCTCGTGGAGGATCAGTTTGAACCAAAGTTCGTGGACCTGGTGCGTCACGAGAAAGAGCAGCTCGTCATGCTCGCCCGTCCGCGTACGCTGGATCGACAGTAGTTCGTCGAGTGCCAGGTAGGCGTGATACTCGCCAGTCTCTTCCACGATTCCAGGTTAGACACGCCGGGACGATTCGCGACAGCAAGGCGAACAACGAGAGCAATGGTGAAGCAATCCGGTCCACCGAGGCGTGGAACTCAGGCATACCGCAAGAAGTTCCGCCACGAGCCGTGTGGGACTTTGTAGGTTTGGATGACAAACCACCGGGCGGGGGACCACGCGAACGAGGTCGTCGCCGAATTGAGCGACGACCACGCCGCGACGACGCCGGCGGCACTCGCGAGTGCGGCTCGGGTCACGCGACGCATTCGGGAAGACGACTTTGCCGAACGCCTGGGCGCACACTCTGGGCACCGGATCGACTGGCTCCGTGCTCAGGGAGGCGCACAGCGTGATCAATATCCTCCAGCCGACGTCGGGTGCGGACGAACTTGCCGCAGCCGGCGACGTTTTCGCCTCTTCGTGGATCGACCGGGAGCGGATGACCTCGGTCGGCTCCTGTCCGGAAGGCGTGTCGATGCAACTCGTCGGCGTGCGGGAGCGCACCGACGGTCGGGAGCGGTGATGGCGAGCCCGCTGGAGCAGGAGGGCTCGGAGGCCGACATCGTCGCGGACCTCGCCGTGTCGGCGGCCACGACACGTGGATTCCACCTGTCCACTGCCGAGTTCGACGACTGGTTGGTAGAACGTTGTGTGGCCAACGATTTCGAGGTCTCGCGTGTCCCGCTCGACGAACTCGACCACTGGACGTTCGCCGGCGACAGTGGAAATCTGACCCACCGCAGCGGCCGGTTCTTCACGGTCGAAGGGTTGCGGGTGCGGGCGGCGGACGGAGCGGTGCCGGAGTGGCATCAACCGATCATCAACCAGCCGGAGATCGGCATCCTCGGCATCGTCGCCAAGAGGTTCGGCGGCGTCCTGCACTTCCTCATGCAGGCGAAAATGGAACCGGGGAACGTCAACCTCGTGCAACTGTCGCCGACGGTGCAGGCCACGAAGAGCAATTACCGCAGGGCGCACGGCGGCAGCGAGGTGGCCTACCTGCACCACTTCATCGGCCCGCGACGCGGCAAGGCGATCGTCGACGTGCTTCAGTCCGAGCACGGTTCGTGGTTCTACCGCAAGCGCAATCGCAACATGGTTGTCGAGGTAACTGAGCACGTCGAGGTCGGACGCGACTTCTGCTGGCTGACTCTCGGCCAGATCAACGAACTTCTGGCTCGCGACTACGTCATCAACATGGACTCGCGGACGGTGCTGTCCTGCCTGCCGGCGAGTTCGGTGCCCGCGTGGTCGCGTGACGCCACCCTGCCCGGCGCGCACCGAAGCACGAACGCGTTGCTGAGGTGGCTCACCGAACGGCAGGTCGACAGCGAACTCGACGCACAACGGGTGCGCCTGACCAACCTCCCCGAGTGGATCCGCACCGACTGGGAAATCACGCGAGGTGACGGCAGGTTCTTCAGTGTCGTGGGGGTGTCGGTTCGCGCGGGTACCCGCGAGGTGTCGAGCTGGCACCAACCGCTGATCGAGCAGCACGGGCACGGGATCGTGGCTTTCGTCGTCAAGGAGTTCCGCGGCGTCCTGCACGTTCTGGTCCGCGCGACGATGGAGGCAGGTTTCCTCGGCGCCATCGAGCTCGGCCCGACCGTGCAATGCGTCCCCGCCAACTACGCTCCGGGCGACGCACCGTTTCTGTTGGACTACGTCATGGCAGCCGGCCCCGAGCGGATTCGCTACGCCGCTTTCCATTCGGAAGAAGGTGGCCGGTTCCGGAACGCGGCGAGCCAGTACATGATAATCGAGGCGGACGAGACGCTGCCCAAGCTAGTGCCTGCCGACTACACCTGGGTCGCCGCGGGCCAGCTCGCCGAACTGCTGAGGCACAGCCATTACGTCAACGTTCAGGCCCGTAGCCTGGTGGCCTTCTTGAAGACGCTACCGTAAAGTGGTCGTCCGCCGGATCATGGCGGACCTGTGGGACAAGACTCGCCCGCGGGCCGATCGCGCGGGTGGCGCGGGAGTTGGCGGTCAACGAGGGCACGCTGGGCAACTGGTGTGCCCTCGGATCGTCGTGCGCGTGAGGGTGGCGATGGTAGCGCAGCACCATCGAGCGGGCATTCGGCCACGTAAGCAATGGCGCGGGGCCTAGCTCCATCAGCTCATCAGCGCCATACGGGCGGGCCCGACCAGTGGCGGCGAAAGGAACGTACTTCACCCCGCCTGCAGCCGCATGCGGAGCATGCGTTGGCACATGAGTCGTCGCAGCACCATGACCGGCCGCCCGGGCTGCAGCCCGGGCGGCCGGACGTCACTCACGTCGCGAGCAGCCATGCCCGACCCGCCTTGATCGCCATCCGCGGGGGGCGTCATCTGCCGCCACGCGGGCGAAGTTCTGCGGCGCTGCTCCGAACCGTCCAGGTTCGGATGCGTATACCGGTCAGATCCGCGGCTGCTCGCCGCGTTACGCCTTGTCGGTCGCCATCGCTTCCTGCAGGCTTCGCGGCCGCATGTCGGTCCAGTTCTCCTCGACATAGGCGAGGCTCTCGGCTCGCGTCGCCGGACCGAACTTGGCCTGCCAGCCGGCCGGAACGTCCTCGAACGTCGGCCACAGTGAGTGCTGGCCCTCGTCATTGACCAGTACGAAGAACTCACCGTTGTCGTCATCGAAGGGGTTCACACTCATGAGTCAGCTCCCGAGTTGAGGTTGGTCAACGGCCCGACAATGCGGCTGATCTCAGCCGCATTGTCGGGCCAGTACATTTCTTCGTGTGACATCACCTGGAGCAGCAGCTCATGAAGTCACCGCGCCTTCCGCTCGTCAACGAAGGCAAGAAGCGCATCCACACCCGACTTGAGAATCTCTGGATCCACGCAGAAGGCGATCCGCACAAGGTTGTCCGCATGGGAATCGGTGTCCATCGCCACCAGAGCGCCTCGGTCATCAAGCTGCGGACGTAACCCGAACCCCGAGCCGGGAACAACGGCCACACTACGTTCCGCGAGCAACTGCGCTGAGAAGGCCTCTGCTCCCAGACCGGTGCTGCTGACATCCACCATCGCGTACCACCCGCCGGATGGTAGCTCGCGGATCAGGCCGGCGTCTCGAAGTGCGGGTAACACGGTGTCTCTGTTCTGCTGTACCAACTTTCGGTTCGCCTGTGCAACATCGGGCATCTCCAGCGCCGCGATGCCGCCGTACTGCACCGGTGTCGGCGGAGCGATGATGCCGGCCTCTTGCACCACCCTCAGCCCGGCGGCTGCCTCCTCCGTCGCCGGCACGACGTAGCCGAGCCGGTAGCCCGTCATCGCCAGGCTCTTGGAGAACGTGAAGACGCTGTGCACGATCCGCTGCTCCACGGGCAGTTGGCGTTCACTTGCCGCCAGGGACAGATGGTCGCCCTCGTACACGAAGTGCTCGTATGCCTCGTCGCTGATCACGTGCCATCCACGATCGCGCGCGAGGGTGAGCAGACCCTCTATCCGGTCCGCGTCCAGTACCGCGCCGGTAGGATTGGCCGGCGAGTTCACCAGAAGGATCCGGGTGTTGGGTCCCGACTTCTCGGCGATCGATTCGAGGTCCGGGAAGTACCTGTCGTCGAGTGAGTAGAACACCGGGCGCAGACCCGCGAGCAGGCTCTGCTGCACATGGATCGGCCAGTGCAGCTCAGGAAGCAGGATCTCGGTCCCCGGTTCGGCCAGCGACAGCAACAGCGCCTGCAGTCCTTGACAGGAACCCGGCGTGACGAAGATCCGCGAGATCGGCGCGTCGATGCGGTTCTCCCGTTCCAGCTTCGCACTCAACGCGCGCCGCAGTTCCGGAAGACCTTCGACATCGGTGTACGTCGTCCGGCCGGCCCGCTGAGCTTCCGCGATCGCCTCGGCGACCTCGGGAGGGGAGGTGAAGTACGGCTCTCCGACGTGAAGTCTGGTCACCGGTGACCCGGTGGCCAGCGCGCGGGCGTCGGCGGCACGAAAGATCTGGTGCAGCGACGACGACGGAATCGCTGTGGCAATAGGCGGATGGCTCATCGTTTCGGTCCCCAACTCATGGTCAGTTTGCGCGGTCACTGTCAGGTCGAGACACTGCTGCCAGGCGGAGGAAGTCGTGCGGCCACGCACCACGAGGCTGCTACGTCGGCGAAGACGTCCTCGAGCAGTTCACCGACGGCTGAGAAGACGTGGAAGTGCCCACCCGAGCGACGACGTACGGAGAATAACCCAGCGGTGACTTCGCCCCACTCAACCAGCTCGGACTCGTTCACGAGCGGATCGCCGATGCCGTGGTAACAGATCACCGGACAGTCGAGCGAGGGCGGGTTCACCGGCGGTTCATAAAGCTCGTTGGCCCTGATGTCCGAGCGCAGAATCGGCAGCAGAACCTCACGCAAGTCGGCGTCGGCGGCAATCTCCGGCTCGACTCCACCGTAGCCGCAGACGATCGACCACAGTTCGTCGTCGTCATGGAGATGGGTTTTCCCCCCACCGGCCAGCCGCGGCGGAGGCGACGCCGAGATGACGAGTTGCACCGGCCGTACTCCGCTGCGCTGCAGCGCGAGCGCGGTCTCGTAGGCCACCAAAGCGCCGAAACTGTGCCCGAACAACAGCAGCGGGGCGTGGGGCTCGAGAGTCAGGAGTTCCGCGCTCACGGACGACGCCATCCGCCGGACATCCTCCACGGCGGGTTCGGCGAACCTGTCGCCACGACCCGGGTACTGGGTCACCACCAGTTCGGCCTGGGCGGGCAGCTCGTTGGCAAAGCCGGCATAGCTCGCGGCCGCACCACCGGCGTGCGGAAAGCAGACGAGCCGGATCGCCGGCCGCGGGATGACGTGCGACCGCCGTAGCCAACCTCGGTCCCCGGTAGGAGTCATGACCTCCACCTAACGTTCAAGCAGACATGCTCTATCAGAGCCTTGCACCTCTGCGGGTGGCCGGGCTTGAATCTTTCGTCTCTCAGTCACCGGTGAAGGAACTACGCAAGACACTCCGGACTCGACGAGTCGCCTAGTCACGCTGGCACTTGCTGTCCGCACGAAGGTCCGGCTGAAGGAGACGCAGGTGGGTGCTGGCGAGTTTCTCGATCTCACGGATCCGGCGACGTTCGTCCGGCACGAACCGCGTGACTACTGGCAGGTGATTCGGCCGCAGCATCCCATCTACTGGCACGACTCCCCCGGCGATCTGCCGGGATTCTGGGTGGTCACCAGGTTCGGCGACATACAGGCGGCGTACCGCAACGCCAAATTCCTGAGCTCGGCGCGCGGCACCGTGCTCGACGTACTGCTGCACGGCAACGACTCCGCAAGCGGCAAGATGCTCGCCGTCACCGATCGCCCCCGCCACCAGCAGCTGCGGAACCTGATGCTGCGGGCGTTCTCCCCCAAGGTCCTCGGACCGGTGGTCGAGCGGGTCGAGCAACGCACCCGGAGTCTGGTCGCCAGCGTGGTCGATGTGGGCACGTTCGACTTCGCCGCCGAGGTCGCCGAGCACATCCCGATGACGACGATCTGCGATCTCCTGTCGATCCCCGACGGCGACCGCGCCGAGCTGCTCAGGTGGAACAAGCTGGCCCTGTCCGCGGACAGCGAGGAGGTTGACGACCTCGACTCGCTGATCGCCCGCAACGACATCGTTTCCTACTTCATGGATCTCGCCAAGCACCGCCGGGAGAACCCCGGCGATGACGTCATCACCATGATCGCGAGCACCCAGGTCGACGGCGAGCTGCTCAGCGAGGAAGAGGTCGCCCTGAACTGCTACAGCCTCATCCTGGGCGGCGATGAATCGTCCCGGATGTCAGCGATCGGAGCGGTCAAAGCACTGGCCGAGAACCCTGGGCAGTGGGCCGCGCTGCGGGCCGGCGTCGCCTCCCTCGACGACGCGGTCGAGGAGGTGCTGCGCTGGGTCACGCCCGCTATGCACTTTGCCCGGACCGCGCTCACCGACCTGGAGATCGCCGGTCAGAAGGTCCGGGCCGGGGACATCGTCACTTTGTGGAACACCTCGGCCAACGACGACGAGACAGTGTTTCCCGATCCGCGAACGTTGGACCTGGCACGCAAGACCAACAAGCACCTCACCTTCGGCCACGGGCCCCACTTCTGCGTCGGTGCGTTTCTGGGCCGGGCGGAACTGCGGGCCCTGTTGTCCTCGCTCGCGGAGTCGGTGCGTTCAATCGAGCTGGATGGCACGCCCTCGCGGATCTACTCGAACTTCCTGTTCGGCTACAGCAGTTTGCCCGTCAGCTTCCGGTGAGCGGACCCGTCTCAGTCGCCGGTCAGACGGCCCTCTCCACCACCAGCGCCAACTCCGAGATACTGCCGGCCTCGAAGAGTGAGCGGATCGGGATCTTGATGCCGAGGTCCTGCCGGATCCGCGCGGCCAGCTTCGTCGCCAGCACAGAGTGCCCACCGATCTCGAAGAAGTTCTGATCCGGGGTGACCACCGGCAGGCCCAGGAGTTCGGCGACGATCGCGCACAGCACGTCGGCGTACGGCATACCCTCCTGCCAGCTGAGCTGTTCGGCAGGGGGCTCGGCGGGGCGCGGTCGCAACGCCTTCCGGTCGATCTTTCCGTTGTGCGTCGTCGGAAGCTGGTCGAGCAGGGTGACTGTCGACGGCACCATGAATTCCGGCAACATACGGCGGACGTGGTGGCGCAGCTCCGACTCGGTCACTTCCGCCCCCGGCGACGTCGTCACGTACGCAACCACACGGGCGTCTGCCAGTTCCCCTTCCACCGCAGCGACGGCGAGTTTGACCGCGGCGTGACCGGCCAAGGCTGCCTCGACCTCGGCAAGCTCGACCCGGAAGCCACGAACCTTCACCTGGGCATCGGCGCGACCCGAGAAAAGGATCTCTCCATCAGCCCGACGCGAGCCGCGGTCGCCGGAGCGGTACATCCGGCTGCCGGGTGCTCCCTGTGGATCGGCGACAAAACGGGTGGCAGTGAGGCTCGGACGGTTGAGATAACCGCGGGCCAGCCCGGGCCCGGACAGGTACAGCTCCCCTTCGGCGCCGTCGGCAACTTCTTGCATGCGCTCGTCGAGCACCTGGACGGTCTCGCCGAGCCAGGGCGTCCCGATGGTGATCTCGTCGACAGCCGGGTCGACCGGTCCGCTGAGGGTGGAGCCGACAGTCACCTCGGTCGGACCGTAACCGTTGAAGAGCCGTCGACCGGGTGCCCACTTGCGGACCAAGGTCGGCGTACAGGTATCGCCCGTCGACATCACCGTGCCGCCTAGCAGAACGCCATCGGCGTCAGTGGCACTCAAGGCCACCGGCGGCAAGGTCGCGTGGGTGATCCGGTGCTTCAGCAGGGTTTCCCGCAACGGATCTCCCGGCAGGACGTCGTCTGAGGACACCATGACCAGCGCGGCTCCGGACAGAAGCGCAAGGGTGATGTCCCAAAACGCGGCGTCGAAGCTGATCGACGCCCACTGCAGCACCCGGTCACCAGGGCCCGGACCGATTCGGTGCGCGTGAGTTGCGAGCATATCGCCCGTACCTGCATGGGTCACCGCCACGCCCTTCGGCGTACCAGTGGAGCCTGACGTGTAGATCACGTACATCAAATGGGATGTGTACAACGGAGACAGCCGCTCAGTGTCAGTCAGGTCGCCGGTCGCCTCACCTTGGATGTCCTCCTGCAGGTCAGGGTCGTCGATCACGTAGTCGGCCACCTCGTCACTCAGGCGGGGAACCTGGCTCGACCGGATCACCAGGACGGGGCTCGCGTCGTCGATGATGTGCGCCAGCCGATCATCCGGGTAGGTCGGGTCCAGCGGAAGATACGCGCCGCCGGCCTTCAGCACGGCCAGCAGCACGATGATCAGCTCGTCCGAGCGCGGTATGGCGACCGCCACCAAGGAATCCGGCCCGACTCCCAGGGCCACCAAGCGCCTGGCCAGCTGGTTCGCGTGGGTGTTCAGCTCGGTGTAACTCAAACTGATGTCACCGAAGATGACCGCGGGCTGGTCGGGGAAGCGGGCAACAGTCGACTCGAACAACTCCGGAACCGTGGACAAGGTCAACTCCTTGGATCAGCCGACTCATGGAAGGGACACCGCACCTGCTACGGACCCTAGAAGCCCAGGCCGATGACGACCATCGAACTGACAGAGACAGGACAGCGCCGAACCAAACCCGCACGGGGCTCCTGTCGCGTCTCTGTCAGCACGATTGCCTGACGGCGGCGGATGCCAGATGGTGAAGACCGTTGGCCTGTCGTACCGCTGGTCCTCAGTTCGATATCTAGTCTGATCGGGAGCCGAGATGCTCGAAGGCTGCGTTTCCTGGCCCGACGAACTCGCCGAGCAGTATCGCCGCCAGGGTTACTGGCAAGGGCGATCGCTGGGCGAGCTCCTGGAGGCGGCCTGCGCCGAACATGCCACCAAGGTGGCTGTCGTGTACGGCGAGCAGCGGCTCACGTACGCGGACCTCGCAGCCCGCTCCGACCTCGTAGCCCGGCAGTTCGTGGCTCGTGGGATCGGCCCGCTCGATCGGGTCGTCGTGCAGTTGCCGAACGTGCCGGAGTTCGCGACCGTGGTTTTCGCGTTGTTCCGGCTGGGTGCCATTCCGGTGCTGGCTCTGCCGGGGCATCGCAAGCACGAGCTCGTTCACCTGGCCTCCCAGTCCGGCGCCGTCGCACTGATCGTGCTGAGCGAGTTCCGAGGCTTCGACTACCGGCAACTCGCCCAAGAGGTGCAGCAAGACGTCCCAGGGATCGAGCAGGTGCTGATTGCGAACGAGCTCGCCGACAGCGCGCCGGAGACGCGGTATCCGCAGGTCGATCCGTCCGAGCCGGCTTTCTTTCTGCTCTCCGGCGGGACGACTGGTCGGCCGAAACTGATCCCCCGCACGCACAACGACTACGCGTACAACATGCTGGCTACCGCGGAGGCGCTCCGGGTCGACAGCACGTCGACGTACCTGGCCGTGAACCCGGTCGCCCACAACGCCGCGCTCGGTTGCCCTGGGCTGTTCGGAACGCTGCTCGTCGGTGGCAAGGTCGTACTCGCCCCGACTTCCCGGCTGGCGGAGCTGATCGGGCTCATCCGTGCGGAGCAGGTCACGCTCACGACGTTGGTACCGGGAACCGTGCGGCTTTGGATCGACTACGCGCAGCGGACGCCTGTCGACCTTTCCGGCGTCCACTTGCAGATCGGCAGTTCCAAGCTGACACCTGTGCAGGCCGAGGAAGCGCGCCGGTTCCTGAAGTGCGACCTGAGTCAGTGGTTCGGTGTCGGCGAAGGGCTCCTCACCTACACCCGGCTTGACGACCCGGATGAGGTGAGGTTCAACACCGAGGGCCGTCCAATGGCTCCCGACGACGAAATCCGGGTTGTAGACGACGCCGGCCACGACGTACCGGACAACGTCGAAGGTGAGCTACTGACGCGAGGCCCGTACACCATACGCGGCTACTACCGTGCCGAACAGGAGAACACCGACTCCTTCACGTCGGATGGGTTCTTCCGGACCGGGGACCTGGTGCGACGCAGGTCGGACGGCAACATCGTCGTCGTCGGCCGGCTCAAGGACGTGATCAACCGGTCTGGCGACAAGATTCCGGTCGAGGAGGTGGAGGAACAGCTCATGGCGCATCCCGGCGTCCGGGACGCGGCGGTCGTGGGGGTCGAGGACCCAGTATTGGGTGAGCGCACCTACGCATTCGTCGTACTGCGAAACGAGAGCGTCGAGCTCCAAGCCCTGAAGGCATTCCTGCGAGATCGCGGTCTCGCGACCTACAAGATCCCGGACAAGCTCGTGTCCGTCTCCGAACTGCCCCGCACGCCGGTAGGTAAGGCGGACAAGGTCGCACTGCGCGCCCTGGCCACCCTCACCCCGCCCGGCGCCGGCCGACAGGCGGCATGAAACACCCCCGCGCCGGGGTCAAGGCCAAGCCCTCCGGATGGCCTCCGGCCGGCCTTGACCCCTCCTGCGGCCGAGGACGAAATCGGCCTGCTGACTCGCTGGGCCCAAGGTGTCGGCCAGGGGCCGTCACCCCTTCCTAGGCACCGGAGGTGCCGGTGTACGACCCCGACGCTGGATTCCCCGGAGTAGTCGTCGAACTTGGCTACACCGACGTACCGGCCGCCGTAGCCTGGCTCGCCCGGGTCTTCGGCTTCCGCGAAATACTCCGCCAAACCGTCGACGGCACTGTCTGCCACGCCGACCTGCACACCGGTGCCGGCGTCGTCATGCTCGCCAAGGTCAGCGAGCGGCTCACCACCCCGCCCACCGGTGTGCCAGCCGTTGCTCAGGTGATCGTCTGGGTCGATGACGTCGACAAGCACTACGCCCGCTCGCGCGCCGAGGGCGCCCGGACCCTCCACGAACCCCGCGACAAACCCTGGGGCCTACGGCAGTACCTCGCCCTCGACCACGAGAACCACCTGTGGGAGTTCACCCAGCACGTGCGTAACGTCCCCGCCACCGAGTGGGGAGCGACGACCTTCGCATGATCGACACCGCCTAGCTACAACGGCAGCCGAAGGGATCACCTCTGTTGGGACGGCTGATCGACGTTCCCACAGCATCGGGGAGTTCGGACCTGCCGTTGTGATCCGGTGTGCTCAAGAGGGGTGCCGGTGTACCGCTCCCGCACCGGCACCGGATCCCACGGCGAGGTCGACATGAACTATTGCCAGCCTGATCACGAAAGAACGTGCCCGGTCACCTGGCATCCAGCCGGATCAGGTGGTCCGGCCGCCGTCGACCGGTAAGAGCACACCGGTGACCCACCCCGACGTGTCGTCATCGAGGAGCAGGGTGATCCACCGGGCGATCTCATCGGGTTCGCCGAACCTCTCCAACGGGGTCGACGCCAGCAAGTCCGCACGGAGGGTCTGGGTCTGTGGACCGGTAAGCCCCAGGTCGTCGTACATCGGCGTGTCGACCGGGCCGGGCAGGATCGCGTTCACCCGGACCTGTGGCGCCAGCTCCCGTGCCCACGACCGGGTCAGGCTGTTCACAGCGGCCTTCGTCGCGCCGTAGAGGGATCGGTTCGGCATCGCCAGAAGGCCACCGACCGACGACACGTTCACCACCGCGCCACGATGCTTGCGCAGTTCCGGTAAGCAGGCCTGCAGCACGTTCACCGGTCCACGGAGGTGCACCGCGAACATGGCGTCCAGATCGGACGGCGAGGAAAACTCGATCGGCGCGAAGCGCGCCAGGCCGGCGTTGTTGACGACTCCGCTCACCGGACCGCACCGAGCCGTCAGAGTCCGTACCGCGTGCTCGACCTCGGCTGCCGAACCGACGTCGGCGGGCAGCGCTACCACCTCACCGGGCTCGTCCCTGAGGTCATCGCACAGAGCCAGCAGTGGTTCCTTGCGCCGACCGATCGCGCCCACCCGCGCGCCTGCCCGGCACAACCTTGCACACGTCGCACGGCCGATCCCCGAACCGGCGCCGGTCACGACTACAGTTCTGCCGGACAAGCTCATCCGCGTACGCTCCTCATTTGCAGTTTCCCCGACGCTTCGCCCACAGCCGGCCGCATGCTGACGGCACCAGACGCTACCCGTGCCCCACGACACCGACCACACCTACGAAATGTCTTTGAAAGATGCTTTAGATCGGTCTTTCAGAATCCTGTTAAACAGTCGAAACGGTGCCGGGACAAATGTTAGCGTGTGACACCGTACTAGTTGGGGGTTATGACAATGACGACCATCCGGGGCGACTTGGACCAACAGTACTCGCCCAGCTCGTGCATTACCGACATCGAGTACTACCTACACGAGTACGCCACACGTAGCGCAGGCGCCCGAGCCACATACCGGCATCATACCGTGCACTATGGGTATTCCGATGTCGAGCAGCTTGACCTCTTTCCGCATTACGACGCCAACACACTGCTGGTCTACGTGCACGGCGGCAACTGGCAGCAGCTCAGCAAGAACGAGTCCAGCTTCGCCGCGCCTGCCGCCTTGCACGCCGGCGCGGCCTTCGCTGCCCTGGGCTACGGTCTCGCACCGAACTACGACCTCGACGCGATTGTGGCAATGGTGCGCCGTGGCCTGCTGTGGCTGGTGGACAACGCGCACACCTATGGCATCGCGCCGGGCCGGATCCACCTCAGCGGCAGCTCAGCGGGTGCGCACCTGGTCGCCATGGCCCTGACCGACGACTGGCTGCCCGACGGGCGGACACCAGCCGAAGTGTTCGGCTCAGCCACACTGCTCAGCGGCATCTACGACCTCGACCCGGTCCGGCACAGTTACGTCAACGATGCACTGAGCCTCACGGAGGAATCGGCTCGCCGCAACAGCCCCGTCCAGCACGCCCCAGTCAAGGCGCCACCGATCACCGTCGCCCGTGGCGGACTCGAGACACCGGAGTACGCCCGTCAGCACGACAACTACGTCGCTGCCCTACGTGCGAACGGAATCGCCGTCGAGGAAATGGTCCTCGCGCACCGGAATCACTTCGACCTGCCGTTCGACCTCGCCAACCCGGACACACCTGTCGGCAGCACCTTGGTTCGACTGCTGACCAGCAACAGCTGAGCACTGCGAGCGGTCGGCAGCCAGCCGCTTCAGGAGCGTATAGCCTCCAGGATGTATCCTCGGCCCCACGCGGTGCGGATCGACAGATCGATCGACTGAAGTCTTCGGCGGAGCCGCATGATATGCAGATCGAGCGAGTTCCTTGTAAGGGTCGTCACCTGCGTTGCCAAATAGTTCGTGAGCTCGTTGCGGTACACTACTTGGCCGAAGCGTTCGACGAGCAGGGCCATGAGGTGGGCCTGAGTGGTCGAGATCGTGATCGAGTGACTTCCGAAGATCAGAGTTCCCGCTGAGTCGATCCTCGGCGCCCGGCGGCTGTCGAACCGGTTCTGCAAGGCATTGACCCTCGCATCCAGGTCAACCCGAGATATCGGTTGGCGAGCCCAATCTTCAATCGGATCGTTGCTGACCGGCGGTACCGCGCCTCCTTCTACGACAAGTAATCGAGGTCTCCCCTCAAGCTGATAGCGGTTCCGCAGGTCCGCCTGCGCGGGCCACCTGACGAAGACTACGTCGGAGTTCCGACTCCCCATCATTGGTCCTCCAGTCCCGATCAATAATCGCTTGTAGAAATATTCATCCCCGAGCTCTGTAGCGCCGACGTCGACTGGAGGGACTGAACGCGCCCCCGCGACTCACCGCGGCGGCGAGCGCATCGGCGTCGGGTCGGCCAGCCGGACGCGCACACCGCTGCGGGTCAGCGCGAGGCCGATCGACGTGCCGATCGTGCCTGCGCCGAGCGCGGTCACAGTGCGGAGGTCCACGAGCACGACGGTACGGCCGCCTATCGGAGGTCGTCCTCTCTTCGAGTGCACACTCCCCCGTTTCAATCGTCGGCACCTGCCGAGGTCGCCGGTCGCTCCGATGACCGCACGCAAGCAACGGTGGCGTCACCCGCAGCTATGCCCCGTGGCCACGGAGCACGAAATGCTCCGCATTGGCGACACCGGCCATCGGCTGGACATACGACAGCTCGGAAAGCCGGTGCGGTCGCCAACCGGTCTCCTCCACCACCTCACGCACGGCGGCTTCCACCGGTGTCTCTCGTAGTCGGGAAGCAGGCCCCGGTCCAGCGCCTCGGCGAGGAAAGGCGCGGATGCGGACGTCGGCACACCGCCCACGCGTCCGGAGCCGGGCCGCCCAGCGAGACCGAAGCCGCCCCCGACCGGCGACTCAATCCTCAGGTCAGGCCGCAACCCGCAGCTCGGGACGGGCCAGATCGCGGCTCATACCGCGCGGGAAGGTCTCGGAGGCCAGCGTGATCGCGATGGGCGGATCGGTCGGTTGCAGTTCGCGCAACCGCAGGGACACCCTGGTGGCGGCACCCGGCGACACGGCGACCGGCTGCCGAACCGTGCCGAGGTAGATGCTCTCCGCGCCCCCGCCGTGCGCGCCCTCGGCGACCGCGAGCACGGTCCACCGCCCTGGCGGCACGTCCGAGATGGTCAGCCTGGTCGAGCCGACACCGGTCTGCGCGGCGTACGCCACGGGCCCGCACTGCGGGATGCGCTCGGCGAACAGGCCGACCAGCACGTTGGCCGGTGCGGCCGCGGCGGGCAGGTCGACCGTGGCGGACACCGACGCCGCGCCCTGCACGGGCAGCCCGCTCGCGCCGGGCAGTGCCTCGGCCGGGGGCACCCGGTGGAAGTCGGGGCTCACGGCGAGCAGCAACTCGCGTACCTCCGGGCTGCGGTACTGGGTGGGGGTCATGCCGACCGCCTTGGTGAACCGGCTGGTGAACGTGCCGACGCTGTTGTAGCCGACGCTGGACACGACGTCGGCCACGGTGAGATCGGTGGTCAGCAGCAACCGCTTGGCCTCGAACAACCGGACGGCGGTCAGGTAACGGCCCGGCGTCACGCCCGTCAGCTCCGCGAACACCCTGGAGAGATGAAAGGGGCTGACGAACACCTCAGCCGCGATCTGGCCGAGGGTGATGGGGTCGAAGTAACGATCGCGCATCGCCGAAATTGCTTGCTGGACGGCAAGTTGCATAGGTCTCTCCTCCGGTCCTCGAGAACGATCCGCAACCGCCGGATCAACTCGACTCCCCCATGGACTCCAGCATTGGCGGCACAGTCCGGAACCCTGGAGACAAAAAGGTCCTAACTGCTGTGGTCCCTGCTCACTCGCGGCCTCCCACTCGCTTCCGAGTCACCGCACGTCCCTGACCGGGCGGCTCGGCCCCAGTTCGCGTCGTGGTCCGCCCCGGCCACGACCTACCGGAGCGCCGCGCGAGGTGCGGCGACGTTCCGGCTCGTCATTGCTTCCGACGTCCGTGTCGACGAATCGCGCCGTCAACCTCGTCTGGGAGCTAGCATGACGCCATCTGTTCTCACGCTCGTCAAAGAGGGATCAAGGACCAGCCAAGTCGGGTCGCCGGCTTCATGCTCAAGGACGCCCCTTCCGACAAGCTGGCGAACGCCATCAGGAACGTCGCGGCAGACCAGCGCGCCGGCATCGCCGACGCTGAACTCGCCCCACCTGGTGACCGCCACGAGGAACTCGCTCTCCGGATCAGCCTCGACCAGGACGTCCTCAATCAACGACACCAGCCGCAACCGGCGAGGGTTGCTCCACTGGTCGAATTCGTCTATTTGAAGATCGATGGCCTAGACATTGCTCGACTGTTCAGAGTAGTGTTTGCTGCCATCTTGCGCACTTTCTGGACCCGATCAGCCATCATTACCCCTCAGTATTGTGCAGCGCGTGACCAACCAACAGACTACTGGCGGTTCGGGAAAGTCAGTCTTGAGCTGGAAATTCTGGTTTCGTGTCGCCGATATCACCAATGCACAATCCATGAACCGCATATGCGTTGACCATAGGTGCGGCGAGCCGGATTCAAATCGGTATTCGTGGCCGGTGCACTGCCGCGGCCACGATCGATCTGCCAATGTTCAGGAATCGACCGTCGCTTGGATCGACATCGAACTGGGTGGACGTCAACCAGCGACGGAAGTCACCGATGGGAGCCACGTATGTTGGATTCCGACCTGGCGCTATGGGACCGATCTGACGACGCCTCGGCCGGGTTCGCCGGCCAGCCCAACGGTGGGCCGCACTTCACCCTGCTCGGCCCCTTGGAGGTCCGCAAGGACGGCGAGGACCACGCGCCGACGGCACCGAAGGTGCTCCAGGTGCTGGCGATGCTGCTCATGCGTCCCGGCAAGGTCGTGCAGGGTGACCTGATCATCAAGGAGCTGTGGGCGGGCGACCCGCCCCGCGGCGGCCGGACCACCATGCAGACACACGTCTGGCAACTGCGCAGGTACATCGAAGCCAACGGATTCGCCAGCGACGGCGACCAGATCATCGTGACCAGGGCACCCGGCTATCTGCTGCGCGTCGACCCTGGCCAGGTCGACGTCGCCGTGTTCCAGTGGCTGGCCCGGGAGGGCAGGGCGCTGTTCGACCGGCAGCACTACGCCGAAGCCGCCACCGTCCTGCGCAAGGCACTGGACCTGTGGGGCGGGCCGCCGCTGGCCAACGTGACATGCGGCCCTGTGCTCTCGGTGTATGCGACCGACCTGGAGGAACAGCGACGAAACACGCAGCGCCTGTGCATCCATGCCGAGATCGAGGCGGGCATGTACCACGACCTGATTGGCGAGTTGCGGTCGCTGATCGCCGCCAGCCCCCTTGACGAGGGCCTCAACGGCCAGCTGATGCGGGTGCTCAACCTCAGCGGCAGGCGGATCGAGGCGCTGGAGCTCTACCGGCAGTTCCGGGCAAGGCTGAGCGGCGAGGTCGGCCTCGAGCCGTGCAACGAGCTCCAGGAGCTGCACCACGTCCTGCTCTCGGACCAGTCGCACCGCTGAAGGGGCCACGCGAACAAACCAGCTTTCGAACGCAAACCACAACACCTACTCCGCCCACACCGGCGTAGAAGGGACGCACATCATGACCGGTCGAACCTACGGGCAATTCTGTGGCCTCGCCCGCGCCCTCGAGCTCGTCGGCGAGCGATGGTCGCTGCTCGTCGTGCGAGACCTGTTGCTCGGCCCGAAGCGGTACTCGGACCTGCGGCAGACCCTGCCGAAGCTGCCACCGAGCGTGCTTTCCGGCAGGCTCAACGAACTGGAAAAGGCAGGCGTGCTCCGGCGGCGCGTGCTGCCGCAACTGGACGCGGCCGTGGTCTACGAACTCACCGAGTACGGCCGCGAGCTGGAACCGGTGCTGTTGCAGCTGGGGCTGTGGGGCGCGAGGGCAATGCTCGACCCCGCGCCGGACGACCTGTTCACCATGGACTCCGCGATCCTTTCGCTGTACACGACGTTCCGGCCGGAGCACGCGGCGGGCGTCAACGTCAGCTTCGAGATCCGCTATGGCGACCTGATCGTGCACGCCCTCGTGGACGACGGCGCGCTCAAGGTCGCCGAGGGCGCCCTTCCCCGGGCCGACCTCGTCATCGAGTCGGTCGGCTCGATCCAGCCGCTGCTGAGCGGCAGGCTGAGCCCGCTGGCGGCGATCGAGGCCGGGATCCTGCGGGCGAGCGGCGACCTCACCCTGCTGGACCGGTTCGTCGACCTCTTCCACATCCCGGCGCCCCCGGCCCCGGTGGAGGGCCTCGTCGTCCGCTGACCCCGGCCGCCTTCACTGTTCGGTCACCATCGGCGCGGCCAGGAACTGCTATTACCTCGGATACGTCGAGTACGACGGCGAAGAATCTCGAATCTCGCATGACGGCACAAGTCCGCGATTCGCTTCAGCCAGCCGTTCATCGCCTACATGCGCGACACCATCTACATCGAGGACGACAAGATCACAGACGGCGAACTCCACGCCATCCAAGGTCAGCGGGCCGCAGCAACCGGCACGGAGGGCACAATTAAAAGGACCACCCGCATTGCGGGTGGTCCTGGGCAAGAACCCTAGGGTGGAGCTGAGGGGAATCGAACCCCTGACCTTCTCGATGCGAACGAGACGCGCTACCAACTGCGCTACAGCCCCTTGGTCGTGCTCGTAGAGCTTAGCAGTGCCCCACGAGCACCCCACGCAGGGGGGTCACTCGCCCACCGCACGCCGATATGGCCCGGTCCCAGGCTCGTCCAGCTCCTCGAACGCGGGGTCCTCGTCGTCCAGGTCGACGACCACCGCGCTGCGGCGGACGCGGGATGTCGGGGACGGGCGGCGCTCGACCACCTCGCGGCGGACCGGCTCCACGACCTCGACGTCCTCGACCTCGGCGCGTTCCTCTTCCACCGCGGCCGAAACCGAAGGACCCTGAACAGACGGGCGCCGCGGCGCCCGGGTGCTGTTGAAGCGGGCTAGCCGGCGCTGGCGGATCTCCTCCTCGATGCGCACCTGGCGGCGCAGGTACACCAGGTACCCGACGAGCACGACGTCGACCACGCCGTGCCCCCACCAGGCCAGCGGGAAGACGAAGCCGGCGACGGCGCCGCTGATCACCGCGATCGCGAGCAGGATGACGACGATGCGCTGCCGGAAGCTGTACTTGGCCCGGGCCGCGATCTCGGCGGCTTCGGGGTCGAAGCCGCCGCGGCCGGGCCGGTAGCCGGGGCGGTCGCGTTCGGCCCGGCGGCCGTGGGCCGGCTGCGGGAGCGGCGCGGGCTCGGGCTCCGGTTCCTCGACGTCGTCATCGAGTTCGAGCTCGGCTTCCAGCTCGGCGAGGTCGTCCTCCACCGATGGCCGGGACCTCCCGGGATCGTCGGACATGGCGAATTCCTCCCGGTCTTCGTTGCGTCCACTGCGCACGACCCTGGCCGCGAGCGCCGAGTCGGCCGTCCTCGCGACCTGCTGCCGCCTACGCGCGACCATGGGCACGAGTACGACGAGCCATGCCGCGGCGAGCGCGACGATGATCACGGAGCTGGGCATCTCCCGTCACCTCCCCCGATCCTTCCACCACGAATCACGTTAGTCACAGGAGTAACAGATCAGGCGGAGGCTCGCCGGGTTCGATCACGGAAAAGCCTCACCGGATTAGGTGAAACTCACAGCATGTGGTAACGCGACTACCGACCCGGGTGGGTAATCACGTTCAGGCGTAGTCGGCGCGGCCCGCGGCGACCAGCCGCGACACCAGCCCGGGCCCGGTTTCCTCGCGCGTCACGGCGTAGCAGAAGTGGTCCCGCCAGCCGCCCGCGACGTCGAGGTAGCGCTCGAACAGCCCCTCCCGCCGGTAGCCCGCCTTAGTGAGAACCCGCAGGCTGGCGGCGTTTTCCGGCCGCACGGTGGCCTCCAGCCGGTGCAGCCCGGCCGGGCCGAAGGCGTGGTCGGTGACGAGCGCGACGGCAGCCGTCGCCACCCCGCCGCGGACCACTTCGGACGATACCCAATAGCCGATCCAGGCCGATCGGAGCGACGCCCGGATGACGTTACCCACAGTGATCTGACCCGCGAGACGCCCGTCCAGGGTGATCGTGAACGGGAGACACTGACCACGGCGAGCAAGCGAACGCAGAGCCGCCCACTGCGAGGGCCACGACCAGAAGGCGTTGCGTTCCGGCCACGGGCCGACCCCGGTGGGTTCCCACATTTCGAGGTGCGCGCGGTCCCGGAGCCGGATCCGGCTCCACTCGCCGGCGTCGCGCAGCCGGACCGGCCGGATCGCGACCTCGCCCGCGGGCACCCGCAGCGGGCCGAGCCGGGCCGGCCAGCCCGGGTGCCGGCTCTCCGCCGGATAGGACACGCCCGACACGGAGTTCATCAGGCCCGTTGCGCCAGGAAGGTGACTTGGACCTGCTCGCCGGCGGGGACGTCGGTCGCCTCTTCCGGCACGTTGATCAGGCAGTTCGCCTCGGCCAGCGACGCGAGCAGGTGCGCCCCGGACTGGCCGAGCGGCTGGACCAGGTACTCGCCGTTGGCCTCGTCGCGCAGCAGCTGGCCGCGGAGGAAGCCGCGCCGGCCCGGGGTCGAGGTGATCGGCGACAGCAGCCGCGCGCCGACGATCCGCCGGTGCGGGTTGCGGGTGCCGCGCGCCGCCCGGATCAGCGGCCGCACCAGCACCTCGAACACCACCAGGGCGCTCATCGGGTTGCCCGGGATGAGGAACGTCGGCACCGAGTCGGGGCCGAGCCGGCCGAACCCCTGGACCGACCCGGGGTGCATCGCCACCCGCGTCATGTCGATCCGGCCGAGGTCGGACAGCGCGGCGTGGACCTCGTCGCCGGTGGCGCCCCCGGCGCCGCCCGCGACCACGACGATCTCCGACATCAGCAGCCGTCCCTCGACGACCTCCCGCAGCCGCTTCGGCTCGCTCGGCACGATGCCGACCCGGCTGACCTCGGCGCCCGCGTCCCGCGCGGCCGCGGCCAGCGCGTAGGAGTTGACGTCGTAGACCTGCCCGACCGACGGCGTCCGGTCGATGTCGACCAGCTCGTCGCCGACCGACACGATCGACACCCGCGGCCGCGGGTAGACCAGCACCTTCGCCCGGCCGACCGCGGCCAGCAGGCCCACCTGGGCCGAGCCGATCGTGTCGCCGCGGCGCACCGCGACGTCCCCGATCTGGACGTCCTCGCCGGCCCGTCGCACGTACCCCGCCGACGGCACCGAGCGGTGCACCGTGACCTTGGCCTGGTGCCCGTCGGTGTAGGCGAGCGGCACGACCGCGTCGGCCAGCGTCGGCAGCGGCGCGCCGGTGTCGACCCGGACGGCCTGGCCGGGCTGGAGCCGCCGCGGCTGGCGCGAACCCGCCGCGATCTCCCCGACGACCGGCAGCTGCACCGGCTCCTGCCCGGCGTTGCGCACGTCCACGCTGCGCACCGCGTACCCGTCGATCGCGGCCTGGTCGAACCCGGGCAGCGCGTGCTCGGCGACCACCTCCTCGGCGCAGAGCAGGCCCTGGGCCTCGGAGATCGCCACGCGCACCGGCTGCGGCCGGACGGCGGCATCCAAGGTCATGGAGATCTGCGCGTCGACCGAGCGCAGCTCGGCCTCGTCCCCGGCCGCCTCGGGCCGTGCCGCGTCGAGGGATTCCGTCATGGGCGCTGTGTCCCGATCCGTTCCGTCAGCCACGCCCGTAAAGATGGACCGTACTCGGGCGTTTCAAGCGCGAAATCGACCGCGGCGCGCAGGAAACCACCCGGATTCCCCAGGTCGTGGCGTCCACCGCGGTGGACGACGACGTGCACCGGGTGTCCTTCGCTGATCAGCAGCGCGACCGCGTCGGTCAGCTGCAGCTCGCCGCCGCTGCCCGGGGTGATCCGCTTGAGCGCGTCGAAGATCGCCCGGTCGAGCAGGTAGCGCCCGGCCGCGGCGTAGGTCGACGGCGCGTCCTCCGGCTTCGGCTTCTCGACCATCCCGTGCACGCGCTTGACGTCGTCATCGTCGGTGTCGGTGACGTCGAAGACGCCGTACGGGGAGATCTCGGCCTTCGGGATGTCGAACGCGCAGAGCACGCTACCGCCGAACTGGGCCCGGACCGCGCTCATCTTCTCGAGCACGCCGGTCGGCAGTACCAGGTCGTCCGGGAGCAGCACGGCGACGGCCTCGTCGTCGGGCTTGAGGTTGGGCTCGGCCTGCGCGACGGCGTGGCCGAGGCCGAGGGCCTGCTCCTGGATGGCGGTCTCGACGGCGAGGAGGTCGGAGCCCCGGCGGACCTTGGCGAGCAGGTCGGTCTTGCCCTTGCTTTCGAGGTTCTGCTCGAGCTCGGGCTGCTTTTCGAAGTACCGGACCACGGCGTCCTTGCCCGGTGAGGTCACGATGACCAGGCGTTCCGCGCCGGCGGCGGCGGCCTCCGCGGCGACCAGCTCGATGCCCGGCGTGTCCACCACCGGCAGGAGCTCCTTGGGCACGGCCTTCGTCGCCGGGAGGAACCGTGTCCCGAGGCCGGCGGCAGGCACGATGGCGGTTCTGAACGTCTGGGTGGTTGCGGCGCCCGTCATGGGCGCAGAGCCTAACGTGAGGTCATGCACGCGCTGGGCAATGAGCACCTGAGCAAGACGGAGTGGCGTGACCGGGTGACGCGCGCCCGGGCGGGGCAGGCAGCCGAATCCCACGCCCGGGAGGCGTCGGCGCTGGTCAGTGCGGTGTCGAAGGTCACAGCCGGCACCATGTGCGCGTACCTGCCGTTCGGCACCGAGCCGGGCACGACGGCGTTCGTCGACGCGCTGGTGGCGGGCGGCGCGCGGGTGCTGCTGCCGGTCATCCGGTCGCGGACGGAGCCGCTCGACTGGGCCGAGTACACGGGCGAGGCCGACCTGGTGCCCAGCAGGTTCCGGGGCATCCGCGAGCCGGGCGGGAAACGCCTGGGTACCGAGGCTGTGGGCGAGGCGGAGCTGGTCCTGGTGCCGGCGCTGGCCGTGGACCGCCGGGGCGTCCGGCTCGGGCGCGGGGCCGGCCACTACGATCGCTCGCTGGTCTTCGCCGCGGCCGGCGCGGCGCTGCTGGCCGTCGTCCGGGACGAAGAGCTGGTCGAACGGCTGCCCGGGGAGGCCCACGACGTGCGCATGACCGGGGCCCTGACACCGGGGCGCGGCGTGGTCGATCTGCCGGTGTGAGCAACCAGGAATTGCCTTCCGGGAAGGTTTTCCCGCACAATCGGGTTAGCACTCAGGTCGGATGAGTGCCAGCAAAGGAGCCGTCAGTGCCTACGTACCAGTACGCCTGCAAAGAATGCGACCACCGGTTCGAAGCCGTGCAGTCGTTCTCGGACCCCAGCCTGACCGTCTGCCCGCAGTGCTCCGGGGCGCTGCGCAAGGTCTTCAGCTCGGTCGGCGTCGTCTTCAAGGGGAGCGGGTTCTACCGCACGGACTCGCGCGACTCGAGCAAGTCGAGCACCGCGGCCACCCCGGCGAAGACCGAGACCAAGACGGAGTCGAAGTCCGACACGAGCTCGGCATCCTCCTCTTCGACCACGACGAAGACGGCCGCCGCGGCGTCCTGACCCGCAGGTTATCCACAACACCCCGGTTGTCCACAGATGCCGGACGTGGCCCTTCCGGCGGCCCGTCCGGCTTCCCTAACGTCGATCTCGTGCGGCACCCCGCCGCACCCGATCCGGCCGAGGGGGCCCCGTGGACATCCTGCCGAAGCTCCGCGCACTTCATCCGACCCGGCTGCCGAGCCGGCGGGCACGGCTCATCCGCCGTTGGCTCGCCGTCGGCCTGCTCGTCGTGGGCGGGCTGTCGCTCGTCCATCCCGGCTCCGCGCGAGGCGCACCGACCGTCCTCGCGGCACACGACCTTCCTTCCGGAGCGGCGCTGAGCGCTGCCGACGTCCGACTGGCCGACCTGCCCGACGAAGCCCGACCGAACGGCGTGCTGAGCACCTTCGAGGCCGTCGAGGGGCGCCTGCTGGCGGGCGCGGTCCGGGCCGGTGAGCCGCTGACCGACGTCCGCCTGGCCACGGCCCCCGCCCGGGGTGATCCCGGCACGGCGACCGTGCCGGTCCGGCTGGCCGACGAGGCGGTCGCGGACCTGCTCCAGCCCGGCCAGCGCGTCGACGTCGTCGCGGCGCCGGAACAGGCAGTGCCGGCCTCCGTGCTGGCCGCCGGGGCGACGGTCGTGACGGTCGGGCACCGGCAGCCGGCCACGCCCAAAGGGCCGCTGGTGCTGCTCCGCCTTCCGGAAGCGGCCGCGACAACGGTGGCGGCGATTTCACTGGAGCGTCCGGTAACGGTTACTCTCCGCTAGCCCACGCCCGCCGATACGGGCCGGGCGTCCCCTTCCGGTTCGTGGCTCGTGAGGAGAGCAAGGTGTTCAAAGGCTTCAAGGACTTCCTGATGCGCGGCAACGTCGTCGACCTCGCCGTGGCGGTGGTCATCGGCTCGGCGTTCACGGCGATCGTCACGGCGTTCACCAACGGCCTGATCAAGCCCCTGATCAGCACGATCGGCGGCACCGACGCCGCGAACGGCCTCGGATACCAGATCTTCGACAACAACAAGGCGACGTTCCTGGACTTCGGCAGCGTGATAAACGCGGCGATCAACTTCGTCCTGGTCGCGGCGGTCGTCTACTTCGTCATCGTGCTGCCGGTCAAGAAGGTGCAGGAGCGCCGCAAGCGCGGCCAGGAGCCGGGCCCCTCGGAGCCGACGGACGTGGAGCTGCTGACCGAGATCCGCGACCTGCTGCGCGCCCAGCAGACCAACCAGCGCGGCACCGACCGCGACTGACGAGGTCAGCGGTCGTGGTGCGGTGGCCGGTTCTCCCGGTACCAGTCATCCGGGAGACCGGTGCGCCGCTCGGGATCACGCTCATCAGAGGTCGTCTCGGGCAGAACGTCCCCGAAGATCTCATCAACCCGGCGCCGTTGCTCGCCGGTCTGAGGTTTCCGCTGTTCACCCGCCATGCCCCAAGTATCCCACGACGCGCTGTTTGACAATTCCAGAGTGAAGCCCCCGGCGACTCCCACCGCCGGCCACCACCCCGCTGCCGGCGACTGCTCAGCACTCAGCACAAGCCCCGCAGCGGCAACGTTCTCTTCCAGGTGCGCGATCCGCCCGGTACCCGGAATCGGCAGCACCACCCGCCACCGGCGCAACGGGCCGCCAAGGCAGGGACGCGAACTCGCCGACGGTCGCTTCGGACCGCCCGAGCAGGCCGACCTTCCCGGCGGACTGCAGCTCGGAGCGCCCCGAGCTGGTCGGCCAACGGCGTTTCCGGGTCGATGAGGTGCAGGGCCGCGGCAAGCAGCTCCTCGTTGACCCCCGCCGCCGTAGAGGTGCGCGGTGTCAATGAGCGTGACACCCAGCTCAACGGCGCGCGCCCCAGCCCGGGGAGGCCCGGCTTCGGTCGGCAGGTACATCGGCCCGAAACCGGGTCTCCGGACAGTCAGCCTGCCGCCGATCCGCAAACCGCGGGTCACACCTCTTCGAGACCCGAAAGCTCGTCGATCACGTGCGGCACGAGCGAGGTCAGCGTCGCCATCCCATCGCGCACCGCGGACCGCGACCCGGCCAGGTTTACCACGAGCGTGCTCCCCGAAACCCCGGCGAGCCCGCGCGAGATCCCGGCGTCGACCGCGCCGGCGGCCAGCCCGGACGCGCGGATGGCCTCGCTGATGCCCGGGATCGGCCGGTCGAGCACACCGGCGGTGGCGTCCGGGGTCCGGTCACGCGGCAGCACGCCGGTGCCGCCGACGGTGATCACCAGGTCGGCGCCGCCGATCACGGCGGTGTTGAGCGCGTTGCGGATACCCGCGGTCTCGGCCTCGACCACCACGACACCGTCGACGATGAAGCCCGCTTCTTCGAGCAGCTCCGTGACCAGCGGGCCAGTGGTGTCCTCGTGCTCGCCGTGCGCCACGCGATCGTCCACGATGACCACGAGGGCCCGGCCCAGCCGTTGTGCACTCCGTTCCATGGCGCCCACCGTAGCCGGTTTCGGCGGCCGGGCGCCGGGAGGTTCCGGGTGAGTTCTGACGATTCGGTGACGTGCCGCGGTGAGCGTCGGCGAGCACCGCCGAAGCCCCCTAGCGTGGCCGGTGTGCGCGTATTGGTCACCGGCGGAGCCGGGTTCATCGGGTCCCACATCGCCGACCTCCTGGCCGACGGCGGCGACGAGGTCGTGTTGCTGGACAACCTCCTCCCCACGGCCCACGGTTCCCGCACCCCGCCGCCGTACACGGGCAGGCACCGGTTCCTGCGCGGCGACGTCACGGACACGGAAATCGTCGCGGAGCTGCTGGACGGCGTCGACGCGGTCTGCCACCAGGCGGCGGTGGTCGGCCACGGCGTCGACCCGTCCGACGCGCCGTCGTACGCCCTGCACAACGACTACGGCACGGCGGTGCTCCTGGCCGGCATGCACGCGGCCGGAGTCGGGAAGCTGGTCCTGGCCTCGTCGATGGTCGTCTACGGCGAAGGCCGCTATACCTGCCCGGCCCACGGCGTGGTGGCACCCTCGCCACGCCGCCGGTCCGATGTGGACGCGGGCCGGTTCGAGCCGCGCTGCCCGTCGTGCGAAGAGGAGCTGAGCTGGCAGCTGGTGCCCGAGGACGCGCCGCTGAACCCGCGTAGCACGTACGCGGCGACGAAGCTGGCCCAGGAACACCTGGCCGGCGCCTGGGCCCGCCAGACGGGCGGCACGGTGTGGGCCATGCGCTACCACAACGTCTACGGCCCACGGATGCCCCAGAACACGCCGTACGCCGGAGTCGCATCGCTCTTCCGATCGGCGCTGGCCCGCGGCGAGGCCCCGCAAGTCCTGGAGGACGGCCGCCAGCAACGCGACTTCGTCCACGTCCACGACGTCGCCAGGGCGAACGTCCTGGCCCTCCGGACACCCGGCCCGAACGACCTCACCCCGCTGAACATCTGCTCCGGCACCCCGCACACGGTGGGCGACCTGGCAACAGAGCTGGCCCGGGCATGCGGAGGCCCGGCGCCGAAGGTCATGGGCGGCGCCCGCCCGGCCGACGTCCGCCACGTCGTCGCGGACCCGGCCCGAGCCCGCGAGCTGCTCGGCTTCACCGCGGAAATCGGCTTCGCGGAGGGCATCGCCGACTTCGCCACGGCCGAGCTCCGCGAGCCGGTCTCACCCTGACACCAGATCGGCTCCCGCGGCCCCTGAGCCGAACGCCGCGCTGCGTCCGGTTCCGGGCCGCTCGCGCGACCGGACATCACCTGCCGCGGTCCCGGATCACAGCCACAGCCGAGGTATCCCTCGGTCCCGGGCCGGCCGCGCCACGCGGAACCCGGACCCGCCGCGGCCTACGGCATCGCGAGCGGCAGGCGCACCTCGAACCGGCACCCCGGCCCGTGGTTCTGCACCCCGATCCGCCCGCGGTGCGCCTCCACCAACCCCTTGGCGATGGCCAGGCCGAGCCCGCCCCCGCTGGTCGTTCCGCCGCGCTCGGGCGTCCGCGCCTGCGTCCCGCGGAACGCCACGTCGAACACCCGGTTGATCTCGTCGTCCGGGATGCCGCCGCAGGAGTCGTCGACGGCGAGCAACGCCTCGTCGCCGTCGACGCCGATCTGCACCGCCACCGTCCCGTCGGGCGGGGTGTGCCGGATCGCATTGGACACCAGGTTCCGCACGATGCGGGCCAGTTCCGGGTCACTGCCGGTCACCACCGGCCAGGTCGACGCGTTGGCGAGCACCTGGACCCGCTTCCGGAGGGCCACCGGCGCCTGGGCGGCGACGGCGTCGCTCACCACGTCCCGCAGCGGCACCGCGGACATCGTGAGCTCCAGGGCGCCCGCGGTGATCCGCGAGAGCTCGAACAGGTCGCCGACCATCGCGGACAGCCGCCGGGTCTCACCGCCGATCCGCTGGGCGTAGTCGGCGACCTCGTCGCGTTCGGACACCACGCCGTCGGCCAGCGCTTCGGCCATCGCCTGGATGCCGGCCAGCGGGCTGCGCAGGTCGTGGCTGATCCAGGCGACCAGTTCGCGCCGCGACGCCTCGGCGGCGCGTTCCCGCTCCCGCGCCTCGCGCTCCCACACGCTGCGACGCGCGATCGCCCGGCCGAGGATGATCGCCGCGGGCACGGTGACCAGCGCGACGAGCAGGCAGACCAGCAGCATCGTGGTCAGCGCCGGGGTGAACATGAACCCGCTGATGCCCAGGACGCCGGCCAGCGTGGCGAGCACCGGGATCAGCACCAGCACCGTGAGCGTGGTGGCCAGCGAGCCGCGGCGCAGGACGTACAGCGCCACGCCGCCCAGCGCCGCGATCGGCAGCGAGAACAGCAGCGCGAACGGCAGGATGTGCCAGAGGTGCGTCAGCATCTCCGGGACGGATTCACCCGAGCCGATCACGGCTGCTCCCGGTCGTAGCGGTAGCCGACGCCCCACACGGTCGCCACCCGGGTCGGCTTGGCCGGGTCGCGCTCGATCTTCTCGCGCAACCGTCGCACGTGGACGGTCACTGTGGACTGATCGCCGAAATCCCAGCTCCACACCTTCTCGAGCAGGTCCGCGCGCGAGTAGGCGACGCCCGGGTGGGCGAGGAAGAACGCGAGCAGGTCGAACTCGCGGGTGGTGAGCGGCAGCTCGCGGCCGCCGAGGGTCGCGGTCCGGGCCTTCATCTGCAGGCGCAGTGCGCCGTCCACGAGCTCGGCGGCGGCCGGCTCCGGGCGGGGCATCCGGGCGCGGCGCAGCACCGAGGCGACGCGGAGGGCGAGCTCCTTGGGGCTGAACGGCTTGGTCACGTAGTCGTCGGCGCCGAGCTGGAGCCCGGCGATCCGGTTCTCCTCCTCGCCGAGGGCGGTGAGCATGACGATCGGCACCTGGCTCACCTCACGCAGCTGCCGGCACACCTCGAGGCCGTTGATCCCCGGCATCATGACGTCGAGAACGACCAGGTCGGGCTCGTGGGCGGCGAACCGGGCCAGGCCCTCGGCACCGTCGCCGGCCATGTCGACGGTGAACCCGGCCACCTCGAGGTAGCGGCGGACGACGTCGCGGACCGTCTCGTCGTCGTCGACCACGAGCACGTGCCCGGTCTGATCGCTCATCACGTCTCCCTCACCAGCCCGTCAGCAGCAGGTGGTTGACCGCCAGCGCCGTCGCCGCCTGCGCGGCCAGCCACCACCGGCGACCGGGCCGCGGGAGCAACGCCGTCATCGGCAGCAACCACACCCCGAACGGTAGCCAGATCCGCTCGGTCTCGGCTTTCGACAGGCCCGAAACGTCGGCGAAGAGAATGGCGGCCAGGGCGGCGAGACCGAGCAGGAGCACCGGATCGGTGAGCAGGGCCCGGCGCGGAGATCCGACGCCGCGCCGGACGGCGGCCACGACCGCGGGGCCGAGGGCGACGACGACCGCCGCGAGGTCGGCCCACACCCAGTACGAATAGGGCCGGACCAGCGCGACGCCCTGGTAGTAGCGCTCGACGACCAGGTGGTAGCCGTCGAGCCACCAGAAGCCGGCCCAGGCGAACACGCCCACGACGGCGAGCGCCGCGACGATCGCCAGCGCCGCCGCCCGCCACTGCCGGCCGAGAACGGCGACCGCCACCGCGAGCACGCCGAGCAGCACCAGGCCGTAAGACAGGAAGATCCCGAAGCCGAGCAGCACCCCGGCGGCCAGTCCGGCCGGGACGGCGTACCGGCGGCCGTGGGAGAACCCCGTCGCGGACAGCGCGAGCAGCGCCAGGCCGGTGGCCGTCACGCCGGCGAACAGGCCGTCCGCGGACACGCCGATCCACACCGCGCCGGGGGTGAGGACGGCGAACGGCAGCACCGTGCGGGCCGCCTCGGGCCGGCCGAGCAGCGCGACCGTGGCCGGCACGGCCACCGCGACCAGGCTGCCGGCGAGCACGACGGCCGTGGCCGCCCACGCGCCGCCGTGCAGGCCGAGCCGGTCCAGCCAGACGAAGACGAGCGTCGCGCCCGGTGGGTGGCCCGACACGTGCGTCGTCCACGAATGCGGCTGGAAATCGAGGATGCGGGAGGAGAATTCGCGCAGCATCCGCGGGATGTCGGTGATGCCCGGGACCTCGTGGAGGTACTCCTGCGGAATGGTGAGGTGCCCGGCGAATCCGCGGTCCCAGCCGTCGACCATGGTCAGCGAGAAGATCCAGGCGAGCGAGGCGAGGTAGCCGGCGGCGAGCGCGCGGCGCCACGGCAGCCGGGCGGCCAGCGTGGGGCCGTGCAGGACGACCGCGACCGCGATGAGCACCGCGAACACCGAGCCCGGGCCGACGTGCGGCAGCCAGTCGGCGAACAACGGCGGCGCCGACACGAAGATGACCACGCCGGAGTGCGGCCGGTTGTAGTACAGGCCGACCGCGGTGGCCGTGGCGACGAGCACCGCCGCCGCGGCGACGGCGAGGAGGTCGGCGCGGCGGCCGGTGACCGGGGCTTCGGGTTCGCGGGCAGGCGGCTCGGCGAGCCGGGCTGCCGGGTTCGGCTCGCTCATCGCCGCCCACCCTAGGTCCGCGGCGGCCGGTCCGCGCTCTCGGAGCGGGAGCCGTAACGACGCGGTAAGAACTCGCCGGACGTCATGATTCGGTAAGCGCCGCAAGGGTTCTACGCCACTCCCGGACGGACTTACGGTCGGCGGCGTGACTGACTTGGAAGTGGACGTCGTCCTCCCCTGCCTCGACGAAGCGGCCGCGCTGCCCGGCGTGCTGGCCGGCCTGCCACCCGGCTACCGCGCGATCGTGGTCGACAACGGTTCGTCCGACGGCTCACCCGAGGTAGCGGCCTCGCTGGGCGCGAAGGTCCTCCACGAACCGCGTCGCGGCTACGGCGCGGCCGTGCACACGGGACTGGAAGCCGCCACCGCGGACATCGTGTGCTTCGCCGACGCCGACGGGTCCCTGGACCTCGCCGACTTGCCACAGCTGGTGAGCGCGGTCGGGCACTG
The DNA here is from genome assembly GCF_053586895.1 of Amycolatopsis sp. NPDC003731. Taxonomy (NCBI): domain Bacteria; kingdom Bacillati; phylum Actinomycetota; class Actinomycetes; order Pseudonocardiales; family Pseudonocardiaceae; genus Amycolatopsis; species Amycolatopsis sp. NPDC003731. The sequence goes on from NZ_JBSFNC010000044.1 coordinate 40,355, forward strand.
CGCGGACCTGGCGGTCGGACGCCGGGTGCCGACCGGTCCCGGGGTGTGGCCGTGGCACGCGCGAGCAGGCAACGTCGTGCTGGCGTCGCTGTTGCGCAGCCGTGGGCTGCCGGTGCGGGACATCGCGCCTCTGCGCGCCGCGGACCGGCGGGCGCTGCTCGGCCTCGGCGTCGCCGACCGGGCCTTCGGCTACCCCCTGGAGCTGCTGATCAAGGCACAGCGAGCCGGGTGGCGGGTCCGCGAGTTCGACGTCCGCTACGGCGAGCGCGCCAAGGGCACGAAGTCGAAGGTGTCCGGGTCGGCTCGGGGGACGCTGCGTGCGGTGCGCGACTTCGGGCGGGTGCTGGCCCGATGACGCCGTTCGTCCTGCTGGTCGTGGCCAAGGCGCCGGTTCCCGGCTTCGCGAAGACCCGGCTCTGCCCACCCGCGACCCCGGCTCAGGCGGCCGAGATCGCCGCGGCCGCACTGCTCGACACGCTCGACGCCGTCTGCGCGGTCCCCGGCGCCTTGCCCGTCGTCGCGATGACCGGCGACCTCGGCGCCGCGGCCCGGGCCGCCGAGATCGGTGCGGCGCTCCGGCTCGCGACCGTCATCCCGCAGCGTGGCCGGGATTTCGGGGCGCGGCTGGCGAACGCCCACGCCGACGCCGCCGCGGTGCACGCCGGTCTGCCCATCCTCCAGATCGGCATGGACACGCCACAGGTGACGCCGGAGTCCCTCGCCGCGGCGGCCGCACCGGTCCGGCACGGCAGCCACGACTCGGTGCTCGGGCTGGCCAAGGACGGTGGCTGGTGGGCGCTGGGACTCGCCGAGCCACGGCATGCGCAGGCTCTCGTGGACGTCCCGATGTCCCGCGACGACACCGGCGAGCGCACGCTGCGCGCCCTCGCCGAGCGCGGGTTGCAGACACGACAGGCGTTCCGCCTGTCCGATGTGGACACCATGGCGGACGCGCGTTCGGTGGCGGCGGCGTGTCCGGGAGGCCGGTTCGCCCACGCCGTCGCGGCCGTCGGCGGACAGGCGGTGGCGTCATGACGGCCCCGGCGAGCGCCGGCCACGAGTTCGACCTCGGCCTGCTCGGGCACCGGTGCTGGCTCGAACTGGCCAACGGAGAGCGGATGGAGTTGGCGGTGGAACGCTGGGCGGAAACCTCCGAAGGCGACGACGTCCTGCTCGACGCGTGTTCCGGCCCCACCATCGACCTCGGGTGCGGGCCCGGGAGGCTGACCGCGGCACTGGCCGCGCGCGGGGTGGTCGTGCTGGGCGTGGACAGTTCGCGCACGGCCGTCGGGCTGACCCGGCGGCGCGGCGCAAGTGCGTTGCAGCGCAACATCTTCGACCGCCTGCCCGGCGAAGGGCGGTGGCGGCACGCCCTGCTCGCGGACGGCAACATCGGCATCGGCGGCGACCCGGTCACCCTGCTCCGGCGCACAGCGCGGCTGATCGCCCCCGACGGCGACGTGCTCGTCGAACTGGAGCCGCCCGGCCGGGGACTCCGGCACGAGCGCGTCCGGCTCCGGCCCGGTCACGCCGACGTCGCCTGGTTCACCTGGGCCTGGGTGGGGGTCGACGCGATCGCCGGAGTCGCCGCGCGTGCCGGGTTGCGCGTCGACCGGACCACCCGGCACGGTCACCGCTGGTTCGCGCGATTGGAGCGAGCGTGAAACTCCCGATCCCGGCGGAGGAGCAGTTCCGGGCGCCGGCGCACCACGAGCGTGTGACGTCGAAGATCGGCCTGGCCCTGGCGATCACGTTCACGACGTGCTTCCTGACGGGCTTGCTCAGCCACCTCATCCAGCACCCGCCCGAGTGGTTCTTCTGGCCGAGCCGGCCGGTCGGGCTCTACCGCGTCACGCAGGGGTTGCACGTGATCTCGGGCGTGGCTTCGATCCCGTTGCTGCTGGCGAAACTGTGGAGCGTCTACCCGAAGCTGTTCGGCCGGCCGCTCGTCCGCTCGCTGCCGCACGCCCTTGAGCGGCTGTCGATCCTGGTGCTGTCCGGCGCGGCGTTCTTCGAACTGACGACCGGGCTGCTGAACGTCGCGCAGAACTACCCGTGGGGCTTCTACTTCCCGCAGGTGCACTACGCGGTCGCGTGGCTGGCGATCGGTTCGATCCTGGTGCACGTCGCGGTGAAGCTGCCCATCATCCGCCGTGCCCTGAGCCGGGGCACCGTCGAGGAACCACCGGCGGAAGGGCTGTCGCGACGGGGTTTCCTGGTGACCACCGGGCTGGCGACCGGCGTCGCGGTCGTGGCCACCGCGGGCGCGACGGTCCCGTTCCTGCGCGGCGTCTCCGCCCTCTCCTGGAAGACCGGCAAGGGTACGCAGAACCTGCCGGTCAACCGCACGGCGGCGGCCGCCGGTGTCACGTGGTCGCCGGCCTGGCGGCTCTCGGTGGTGACCTCGCGCGGCACGACGAAGTTCTCGCTCGACGACCTGCGCGCCCTGCCCCAGACGACGGCCGAGCTCCCGATCGCGTGTGTCGAGGGCTGGAGCCAGTCGGCCACCTGGCGCGGGATCTCCCTGCCCACGCTGCTGAAGGCCGTCGGCGCGACACCGGGCACGGCGGTCCGGGTGTCCTCTTCGGAGCGTGGCGGGCTGTACGGCGTCAGCGTCCTCCCCGGCGAGCACACGGCCGACGAGCTGACGCTGCTGGCCCTGGAGCTGAACGGCGAGGTCCTCGCCCCCGACCACGGCTTCCCCTGCCGCATCATCGCCCCGAACCGGCCCGGCGTCCTGCAGACGAAGTGGGTCACGAAGCTGGAGGCGCTGTGAAGACCGCCCGCGCGCTCCTCGCGCTGCCCGGCCTCGCGGCGCTGGCCTGGGGTGTGGTGCTGTTCGCCGAGTACGCGCTGCCCCTGCGTCCCGACGTCTTCGGCACGGTGGGCTGGATCATCGGCGGCCCGCTCGTCAACGACGCGGTCATCGCCCCGCTGACGGCCCTGCTCGGCTTCGCCCTGTCCCGGCTCCTCCCGCCCCGCTGGCGAACCCCCGTCGTCGCGGGCACGGTCATCACCGCCACGCTGGCCATCCTGGCGTTCCCGCTGCTCTGGCGCCCGTACGGAACCCCACCGATGCCCGGCCTCCACGACACCAACCCGGCCCCGGCCCTGGCCGTCACCTTGGCCGCAGTCTGGCTCGCGGTGGTCCTGACCGCCCTCCGCCACCGTGTCGTCCCCTCAATCACACGTGATGTCCCTCCAATCACGAGTGATGACCCTCCAGACACGCGAGATGCCCGCCCCGGCACGCCAACCGACCGCCCAAGCACGCCGGCCGACCCTCCCGGCACACCAGCCGACAGCCCGGGTACGCGACCAACCCCGGCCGCTCCTCCAGGCACACCGGCCGGCTCTCCGGACACGCGGCCTACCCCGCCCCGCGACCCGGCCGACCCTCCAGACACGCGGCCTGCCGAGTCCGCCTTCCCGGCCAACCCTCCAGGCACGCAAGCCGACCGCCCCGGCACGCCGGCCGACCGTCCCTGACCCGGGCACAAATGCGGCCACGCGCGACCGGCATCGAGTGCCTGGTCGCGCGTGGCCTTGTGGGTCCGGCCCCGGATACGGGGGTCGAGCCGAAGTTGGTCTCGGCCGCGCCAGGGCGGCCGAGCGTCTGGATCAGCAATCAGTTGGGCTGGACCGGCTGGCCGCCGAAGGTGACCTCGACCGTGCGGCCGTCGGCGAGCGTGAACGTCGCCTTCTCGTCCGGGGCCCGGGTGCGGACTGCCGCGACCAGCGTGTCGGCCGAGTCGATCGGGCGGTCGTCGATCTTGGTGACGACGTCGCCCGCCTTCAGGCCGGCCTTCTCCGCCGGGCTGCCGGCCTTGATCGCGCCGAGCTCGGCGCCGCCCTGCGGGGCGTCCTTGACCTCGGCGCCGATGTAGGTCTGCACCGCCTGGCCGGTCTTGATGATCGTGTCCGCCGTGCGGCGGGCCTGGTCGATCGGGATGGCGAAGCCGATGCCGACGTTGCCACCCTCGGACGCGCCCTGGCCCTGACCACCCGACTGCGGGCTGTAGATCGCCGAGTTGATGCCGATGACCTGGCCGGACATGTTCGCCAGCGGACCGCCCGAGTTGCCCGGGTTGATCGCCGCGTCGGTCTGGACCGCGTCCATCACCGTGGTCTGGTCGCCGCTGCTGCCGCCCGCCCGCACCGGCCGGTGCAGCGAACTGACGATGCCCGACGTCACCGTGCCGGCCAGCTCGAACGGCGAGCCGATGGCCACCACCGACTGGCCGACGCGCAGGTCGTCGGACCGGCCGAGCTCCACCGGGGTCAGGTTGCTGACGCCGTTGACCTTGACGACCGCGATGTCGGTCGTCGGGTCGCGGCCGACGATCTTGGCGGCGGCCTTCTTGCCGTCCTGGAACACCGCCTGGATCTGGCCGCCGTTCGCGCCGACCTCGACGACGTGGTTGTTCGTCAGGATGTAGCCGTCGGTGCTGATCACGAACCCGGAGCCTTCGCCGGCCCCCTGCTGGCCGCTGACCTGCAGCTCGACCACGCTGGGCGACAGCTTTTGCGCGACGGACTCGACCGAGCCGGCGGGTGCGTTGCCCGTCTGCTGGGCCGGCTTCGGCGCGTCGAGCGCGTTGCTGGACGAGCCGGACGACCCGCCGGTCAGGTACCCGACCGCCCCGCCGGCGATGCCGCCGACCAGCAGCGCGACCAGCGCGACACCGGCGAGCAGCTTCCCACCGGAGCGCTTGGGCTCGGGCGGCGTCGCCACCGGATAACCGCCGGTGGCGGGCTGCCCGTACGGGTTCGGCGGCGGGTAGACGCTCTGCTGGGTCTGGCCGGACGGCATCTGCGCGCCCTGGGCCGACCACGGGTTCGCGCCCTGCCCGCCGTACGCCGGATCGGCCCCGGTCACCGCGTGGTAGGAGGGCTCCGAATACTGCGGTGCACCGCCGGACTCGGGCTGGGCCTGCTCACCGTACGGGTTCCCCGCCCAACCGCCCTGCGCCGGCTGCTGGCCGGTCTCGGGGTGCCTCGGCGCCGCGGGGTCGTGTGCGCTGGGGTCGTTCTCGGTCATGTCCTCACCTTGCGCGATGGTCCTGAGAGGTTCCTGAGCCGAACCTGTGCATCGCAGATGAGTATGGCCGCTCAGCCCGCCGCGCGGAGCCGTTCCGCGATCTGCTCCGGCGTCGCGTCGTTGATCCACACCGCCATGCCCGATTCGGACCCCGCCAGGTACTTCAGCTTGTCCTTCGCGCGCAGCACGGAGAACAGTTCCAGGTGGAGCCAGCCGAGCTCGCGGTCGCGGCGCACCGGCGCCTGGTGCCACGCCGCGATGTAGGGCAGCGGCCGGTCGTACAGCGCGTCGCAGCGGCGCAGAACGTCGAGGTAGACGTCGGCGAAGTCGTCACGCTCGGCGTCGGTCAGCGCGGGGATGTCCGGGACCTGCCGGTGCGGCACGATCTGGACCTGGACCGGCCAGCGCGCCGCCGGCGGCACGTACGCCGTCCAGTGCTCGCCGGAGGTCACCACGCGCGCGCCGGACTTGCGTTCGGCCGCGAGCACGTCGCCGAGCACCGGGCGGCCGTGTTCGGCCTGGTAAGCGCGGGCGACGTCGAGCATCCGCTCGGTCTTCGGCGTGACGAACGGGTAGCCGTAGATCTGCCCGTGCGGGTGCGACAGCGTGACGCCGATTTCCTCGCCGCGGTTCTCGAACGGGAAGACCTGCTCGACGCCGGGGACCGCGGACAGCCCGGTCGTGCGGTCCGCCCACGCGTCCACCACGGCCCGCACCTGCTTCGCGCTCAGCTGCGCGAAAGAACCGTCGTGGTTGCTGGTGAAGCAGACGACCTCGCAGCGGCCGCGCCCGGGCCGCACCGGCACCAGCCCGAGACCATCCACAGTGGACGGCTCGCCGACGACGTCCTCGGCGAAGGACGGGAACCGGTTCTCGAAGACGACGACGTCGTAATCGCTTTCCGGGATCTCGCTCGGTTTGCCGGGCTTGCTCGGGCACAGCGGGCAGAGGTCGGCCGGCGGCTTGTAGGTCCGCGTCTGGCGGTGCGCGGCCATCGCGACCCACTCACCGGTCAGCGGGTCCCGCCGGATCTCCGACGCGGCCGAAACCGGCGGCAGGTCGCGGGTGTCCTCGGCGACGCGGTCGGGCGCGCCGGGCTGGTCGAAGTAGATGATCTCCCGGCCGTCGGCCAGGTGTCGTACGGTGCGCTTCACGCTTCTTGGGCCTCGTCCGTCTCCGCCGTCTCGGCGATCATGAGTTCTCCCGCCCGTTCGGCGAGAACTTCCTTGGCCCCGTCGGGAATCCCGTCATCGGTGACGACGACGTCGGCCTCGTCCAGGTCGGCGATCGTCGAGATCCCGACGGTGCCCCACTTGGTGTGGTCGGCGAGCACGACCAGCTTGCGCCCGGCCTCGACCAGCGCGCGGTCGGTCTCGCTCTCGGTGAGGTTCGGGGTCGTGAAGCCCGGCCCGTCGGCCATCCCGTGCACGCCGAGGAAGACGGCGTCCAGGTGCAGCGACCGCAGGCTGTGCACGGCGACCGGCCCGACCAGCGCGTCCGACGGCGTCCGCACCCCGCCGGTGAGCACGACGGTGCGGTCCGGCTGCGTCGACCCGCGAAGCACGTCGGCGACCTGGATCGAGTTGGTCACGATGGTGAGCCCGGGGATGGCGTCGAGCGCCCGGGCGAGGGTCCACGTGGTGGTGCCGGCGGAGAGGCCGATCGCGGTTCCGGGCCGGACCAGCGTCGCGGCGAGCTCGGCGATGGCTTCCTTCTGCGCCCGCTGGCGCACGGACTTGGCTTCGAAGCCGGGTTCGTCGGTGCTCTTGCCGATGACCGAAGTGGCGCCGCCGTAGACCTTCTCCACGAGCCCGCGCCCGGCGAGGACGTCGAGGTCGCGGCGCACCGTCATGTCGGACACGCCCAGCCTGGTCACGAGGTCGCTCACGCGGACCGCACCGGTCCGGCGTGCCTCTTCCAGGATCACCGCCTGTCGCTGACGCGCCAGCACCGTTCACTCCGTCCGTCGAACCTCAACCACACAAAATCCTACACGATTCAACACGAGATCCGCAGGAGCAGCGTGGGTGAACTTCGAAACAACAGGTCAGCGCAGGCGTGCGCCGATCAGGGTGAACAACACCACCAGAGGGAGCGCGAACAAGCAACAGCCGACCACGAGCGGGTCTCAGCCAGGTGCCCCCGGCAGCCGGATCGTCATCAACGCGCCGCCTTCGGGCGCCCGCGAGGCGTACACCGCGCCGCCGTGCCGCTCGGCCGCGTGCTTCACGATCGCCAGGCCGAGGCCCGAACCAGGCAGCGTCCGCGCCTCCGACGAGCGGTAGAAGCGGTCGAACACCTTGGGCAGGTCCTCTTCGGCGATGCCCGGCCCGGCGTCGGCGACCTCGACCACGGCGGTGCCGTCGCCGAGCGGGTACAGCCGCACCCACACCGTCGCGTCGGGCGGCGAGAACTTCACCGCGTTGTCCAGCAGGTTCAGCACCGCGCGCTCGAGCGAGCTGTTGTCGCCGGTGAGCACCCACGGCTGCAGCGAGACGTCGAAGTTGATCTCACCCGCCCGCCGCCGCGCCCGGTCGAGCGCCCGCTCGACGACCTCCAGCAGCTCGACGCGCTCGAAGCGCTCGCGCGGCTCGTCCTGGCGCGCGAGCTCGACCAGGTCGCCGATGAGCTGCGTCAGCTCGTCGAGCTGCCCGCTGATGTCCGCGATGATGTCGACGCGGTCTTCGTCCCGCAGCGGCGGCGCGCCCGGCTTGCTCGCGGCGAGCAGCAGCTCGAGGTTGGTGCGCAGCGACGTCAGCGGCGTCCGGAGCTCGTGGCCGGCGTCCGCGACCAGCTGGCGCTGGCGTTCCTGCGAGTCCGCGACCGTGCCGAGCATGGTGTTGAACGTCTGGGTGAGACGCGCGAGTTCGTCGTCGCCGCTGACCGGGATGGGCCGCAGGTCGCCGGTCTTGGCGACGCGCTCGGCGGCCGACGTCAGCCGGTCGACCGGGCGCAGGCCGGCGCGCGCCACGGCCGTCCCCGCCGCGGCGGCGACCAGGATGCCGGCGCCGCCGATCAGGAAGAGCACCAGCGCGAGCTCGTTCAGCGTGCGCTTGGTCGGGCCCATCGACTGGGCCAGCACGATGGCCTCGCCGTGCCCGGTCGGCAACGCGACCACGCGGCTGTCGGAGCGGAAGTCCGTCCGCAGCGACTCCGCCGAATCGCCGTTCGCGACCGCCAGCTCGTCCTGCCCGAAGGGCGGCGGCGAGCTCGACAGCGGGTACGTCATCACCGCGTGCTGGACGTCGGGCGCCGCGTTGAGCTGCCCGATCTGCAGGTCGGCACTGGCCAGGAAGGCGCCGGGGACCTGCCGCAGCTCGGTCTGCACCTGCGGCGAGTCGGCCGCCGCCTGCGCGCGCGCCAGCAGGCTGTCGTCGAGCTGCTGGTAAAGGTTGCTGCGCACGACCATGTACGCGCCGATCGACACCAGCGCGACGGCGCCGGCGACACAGGCGGCGGCGAGCAGCGTCACCCGGCCGCGCAGCGAGAACCGGCGGGCTCCCCAGCGCGTGCCGCGGGGATCGCCGGGTTCGGTCACGGCGGGGTTTCCCTCAGGACGTACCCCACTCCCCGCACCGTGTGGATCAGCCTCGGCTCCCCCTCGGCCTCCGTCTTGCGGCGCAAATAACCGACGTAGACCTCCAGCGCGTTGCCCGACGTCGGGAAGTCGTAACCCCATACTTCCTCCAGGATCCGGCCACGCGTGAGGACGTGCTTCGGGTAGGAAAGGAACAGTTCCAGCAGGGCGAATTCGGTCCGGGTCAGGCTGATCTCGCGGCCGCCGCGGCGAACCTCCCGCGTGCCGGGGTCGAGGGTCAGATCCGCGAAGGACAGCACCTCCGACGCCTGGCCGTTCTGCCCCTCCGGCATGGCGCGGCGCAGCAGCGCCCGCAGCCGGGCGAGCAGCTCCTCGAGCGCGAAGGGCTTCGGCAGGTAGTCGTCGGCGCCGGCGTCCAGCCCGGACACCCGGTCGGAGACGGTGTCGCGCGCGGTCAGCACCAGGATCGGCAGGTCGTCGCCGGTGCTGCGCAGGCGGCGGGCGACCTCCAGGCCGTCGAGCCGGGGCATCATGACGTCGAGCACCATCGCGTCCGGCCGGTCGGCGATGATCGCCTCCAGGGCCTGCGCACCGTCACTGGCCAGCTGGACCTGGTAGCCGTTGAACTCCAGGGACCGCCGGAGCGACTCACGGACGGCGCGGTCGTCGTCCACCACAAGGATGCGCATGGCGCTAGTTTTACGCAGCGTGCTGAGACCCGCCTAAGAACACACGCAGAACTCACAAAGGATTTCTCACTCGGGACCCCGCGCGACCGGCGCGTTCCAGTGCCGCCAGAGCGCGACCATCCGGAGGGAAACCACGACGGCGGCCGCGACGACGGTCACCGGGCCGCCGGGCAGTCGCACAGCGTGACCGACGGCGACGAGAGCCGAGCCGGCCAGCGCGGCCACGGCGTAGATCTCCTTCCGCAGGACGAGCGGGATTTCCCGGAGCAGCAGATCCCGCACGGCCCCGCCGCCGATGCCGGTCGTCATCCCGATCAGACACGCGGCGTAGACGGTGGCGCCGGCGTTGAGCGCGATGGTCGTCCCGGCGGTGGCGAAGACGCCGAGCCCGAGCGCGTCGGCCAGGAGAACGCCCCGCCGCAGCCGCGCGACCTGCGGGTGGAAGACGAAGACGACCAGCGCGGTCCCGGCGCAGACGGCGAGGTAGGGCCAGTTCCGCAGCGTCGTGGGCGGGTGGATGCCGAGCAGGACGTCCCGGATGACCCCGCCGCCGAGAGCGGTGGTGAGCCCGACCACGACGACGCCGAAGACATCGAGCCGCGCCCGCACCGCGGCGAGCGCCCCGGACGCGGCGAAGGCGACGAGCCCGACGAACTCCAGCGCCGTGAGCAGCATCTACTGGTCGAGCAGCCCACCGCGGTAGGCCAGCAGAGCGGCCTGCACCCGGTTCGCGGCCCCGATCTTGGAGAGCACGGCGGAGACGTACCCCTTGACGGTGGCCTCCGAGAGGTGCAGCCGGCCCCCGATCTCGGCGTTGGAGAGGCCTTGCCCGATGAGCGCGACGACCTCGCGTTCCCGTTCGGACAGCGACGCGAGCAGCTTCCGGGCGGGCTGAGCGGCGCGTTGTTCGTCCCGGTGCGACTGAACCATCCGCGCGGCCACGCCCGGATCCAGCACGGCGCCCCCGCGCGCAAGGTCCCGGACCGCCCTGAGCAGCGCCGCGGGATCGATGTCCTTGAGGAGGAAGCCGTTGGCGCCGAGCCGCAGAGCGAGACTGACGTACTCGTCGATGTCGAAGGTGGTCAGCATGGCCACGGTGGGCGGATCGGGGAGGGCGAGGATGGCCCGGAGTGCGCGAATGCCGTCGTCCGGGGCCCGCATCTTGATGTCGAGCAGGGCCACATCGGGGTGGTACCGCCGGGCGACCTCCACCGCGGATCTGCCGTCGCTCGCCTCGCCCACGATCTCGATGTCCTGGGCCCCGGACATCATCGCGCGCAACCCCGAGCGCACCAGTTCCTCGTCGTCGGCGAACATGAGCTTGATCAACGAAGCCCTCCGCAACAGCCGGTGGGAGCGGCTCCCCGCGTCCCGTTAACGAAGGTTACCTACTGTTGTTCAGCAGTTCGAAACCAGACACGACCAGGTGAGGCACTGGTCCGTCCAGGTCAGGTCGGGTCCGCCGTCCGGCTGGGTGTATCAGGCCTGTCGGCTGCCCGTGAGAACCACTCACCTGGGTGACGACGAGAGTCGGGCGACCTCCTCGAACACTTCGGCCAGCTCGGCGATCCCCACCCCGTCCGGATGACCCGAAGTGGTGATCGCTTCCGCCAAGTGCGCACGTTCGTCGGCGGGCACCTCGGCCAGCGTCGAAGCCGTCGCTTCCGGCCCGGCCGTCTCCAGGAGAACGAGGAACTGTTCGGTGACGCCGAGCAGCCCCTCGCGGGCATCAAGGTCTTCGAGAGCCAGGTCTTCACGCTCGACCAGCAGCTGCGTCACGATCGGACCCAACGCCGGGTCGGAGCGCAGACCGCGCAGCACCGCGTCGCCGTCCGGCAGGGAATCGACCAGGACCTGAAGCATGACGGACGCCCGCGTGCGGAACGGGCACCTGCGGACGGCGTCCAGCAGCATCGGCAGCCCCGTGTCCCGGCCACCGTGCGCGGCCAGCCAGCCGTCGATCTCCGCTCCGGCCCACTCTTCACTGAAGTGCTCCGAGACCCCGCCCAGCATGGCAGCGGGAGAGGCGCCGGCGAGGTCACCCACCAGTGGCGCGACCCGGCCTTCTCGCAGCAGCCGTTCCCGGATCGCCCAGGTTCCCAACGGAGTGAGAGCGACCAGCTCGAGCGACGGCGCACCGAGAGCGGCCCGCAAGCGGTCTTGCGCTTCGGGCGTCAGTTCGGGGTTCTCGGGCACCAGGTCCATGGTGTACATCGGATCGGCCGGCCCCGTGGTCAGCTCGACCGCCCCGAATCCGGCCAGCACGACGAGCAACCGGCGGAACTCGCCCATGAGCCCGTCTCGCCAGATCGCCTCGATCGACGGTTCGAGATCGACACAGACACCTTCGACACAGGCCAGCCAGACACTTTCGGCGAGCCGGACCACGGGCATCGGCTCGGGCATGCCGTAGACCGTGTTGAGCACGTCCGGCAGCACGAAGTCGAGACAGTCGTCGAGCAACAGGGCGTAGTCGGGGCCCCAGCCGCTGTCCTTGACCAGCAGACCCCGGCCGGGAAGCGCGTCGAACGCCGTCCTCCACAGAGCGAGGGCGTCATGGAGTAGTGGCGCCGCCTTCGCCACGCGGACCAGCTTGCCCTTGACCACCCGCACGATCCGCGCGCGCTTCGCGAGTTCGAACAGGATGGCGAGGTTCGGCAGATCGGCACTGCTGCGGACCCGCTGGACCTCGCCGCCCAGCTCCCACTCGAGCCGATCACCGGTGTCCAGCAGCGGCACGAGCTGTCGCGCATCGGCGAGCTTCAGGGCACCGGTGCCGGTCAGCGCCCGGCCGTCACCCACCCACTCGACGAACTTCCGCAGCTTGACCACGAGCGAAGAGCGCTCCGCGGCAGCGGCGAGTTCCGCCTCCGCGGGCAACGACACCGGCAGCTGCGGAAGTGCCCGTCCGGTCTGTTCACCGAGGTGCCTGCCGGCAAGCCCGGCGACCAGTTCGGCGTCGTACGGGTGCTGCCCCGCCCGCACTTCGGCGAGAAAGGCATCCATGGCCTCGGAGTCCGCAGGGTCGACCCCGTTCCGCATGGCGGTCATCACCCAGTACTTGGCAATACCGAAGTTGCGTTCATCGGCCATGGCGGCCGGAAACTCGGCCGCTGCCTTCCCGACGGCGTCCTCGAGGTCGGCGAGCGAGTCGCCGGCGGGGTCGGCCAGCTCGGTCTCGTGCAGATACCGGAGGAACAGGCGCAAGGTTTCGGGAAAGAGCACGGCGTCGCCGGCCTCGGCCGACAAAGTGCGCGGGACGTAGGAGAGGAGGAAGTCCCGAACCAGCGCGGCAGTCCAGTAAGCGAGCCGCCCGTCAACCGAGGTGTGCCGGAACTCCAACGCCGACACGACGGCATACGGATCGACCTCCCACCCCTGTGCGGCCGCCCAGCCGGAGAAGCGCCGGACCAGCAGACCTTGCCCCGCTGCGTAGCCCTCGTGGTCATCCTCGTCGTAGTAGGTCCGCACCCCGGCTCCCGTCCTGTCGACCGCCGAACACGGTAGCGCCGAGAACGACGCCGCCCGTGCCGGGATGACTTCACCCTGCCAATCGCCGCGCCTCAGTTCACCACAATGGGTAACGCGTCGTCACCGCTCGCAGTATCGGCCCTGGGGCTCGGCGCTCGTCCGCAGGCCCCACCACCCACTGTGCCGACTGTCGGGTAACCTGTCCGAGGTAAGCAGGCCCTCGTAGCTCAGGGGATAGAGCACCGCTCTCCTAAAGCGGGTGTCGCAGGTTCGAATCCTGCCGGGGGCACCTCGGACGGCACCTCACAAAGGGGCCCGTCAACAGCGCAGGGCAACCTGACGGCTCGTGTCACTCAGTAGTCACTCTGTCGCCGAGCCATGCCCGTCATCAACCGCGTACGCAGCACTGCGATAGAACGCCTAGCCGACGCCACCCGGCACCCCAGCCTCGGAGAGGAGACGCGGACCCCGTCAGCCTGACCAAGGGTCCATTACTACCAAATTCATGGCGACTATCAAGCGCGCCTCAGTCAGAAATAGACAATCCATACACGGGCAATTTCTCCGGCTGCAGCGGGCCGACGCTGGGGCAGCTCACCACCATTGGTCTTGAATGAGGACCTGGCCCACAAAGCCCTACCTCGCTGATCGGCGACCACCCGGTCGGCGACGTTCAGCAGATTCATGCCCTGGCCAGGTCTATTCCCAACCCTTTGGCGGTCCCGCGGAGCCCGAATGGTTGTCCGCATTCCCTCGCCTCAGATCGAGTCGAAGAAGCTCGTGTGCACGGTGACCTGCTCGACCAGTTCGGTGGTGATGCCCAGCTTGTGCTCGCGCAGCAGCTCCACCAGTTCCTCGCCGTCGATGAGGTCGAGCGGTGGAGCGCCGTCGCGGGTGGCTTCCGCACGAGCCGCCGAGGTGAACGTTCCGGTGGTGATGAGCAAGCCCTTCTCGCCGCGGCCGATCATCGCTCCGCGGAAGTCGCGGACCTGTGAAGACCCGGCCGAACCGACATAGCGCTTGCTTCGGAAGAAGACAGGGAAGGAGACCAGCGACATACGGTAGGTCCCCACGCGGTCGATCCCGCCGTCGCCGGTGCGGCCGGTGACGGCGACGTTGATGAACCCGGCTTGGCGCAGGAGACGTTGGCACAGCCGCTCGAAAGCGTCCGGCGTCATCGCTTGGAGCGCGGCCAGCGCCGTAGCCTGCCAGGCTTGTTCGGCATCGTCGCCATCGAGAACGACCTCGACCTCGTCGGCCGTATCAGAGGAGACGGACGCGTCCTCCGGCACGGCGCTCTTCTTAGGGTCACGCGCGTGCATCACGCGGCGGCGCTTGACCTCCGCCTCGTCGACTTCCTTGCCGTCCTTGGTCAGCGCCCATACGCCACGGCTGACGGTTTCGACCAGACCGCGTTTCTTCGCCATCGTGCGAGCCCAGCGCAACCGGTACGGAAGCTCCAGCCCGTTTCGGCCGTCGAACTGCTGCTGTTCATCGGTGAAGCCTTCGAGCTGGGCGACCTTGTCGTCTATCTCGTCGATCCGCCCCGAGCCACCCAGCTCTCGCAGCGCGCACACGACCGGCCAGACCAGCGAGCGCGCCGACGGAATCTCCACGTCTGTACCTGCGATGGTCACCGATCAAGCTTCCCGGTTCCTCGATCCTCCAGTGCGGTTGTCCATCGTCGCACGAGTGATCACCGGTCCTCCGCCCACCGGGCCCCGTACACCAGCCCGGGTGTGAGGTGGCGGAACTGCAGGTGGACCTCCCCCGCCGCGTCCACCTGCAGCTTTTGTCCCCGGTAGCCCGGGTCCTGGACGTCCCTCTCGAACGCTCCGTCCAGTGCCAGTACCTCCGGTGGGGCCTTCTTGCCGAACCGCAGGCGCAGATCGAATACTTCGCACCGGTGCCGTGGGACGAAGACCATGCGGGACGGCGGCTCCACCGGGAACACCGCCGCGAACTCCCACGAGCCGCCGCGGGGTAGGGGTGCTGGTAGGTCCACTGTTCCCGATGAAGACAGCTTTCCGCCGTACAGCACCATGCCATCCGCCGAAGGAACCGCCAGATCGAACGACTGCAGGCCGTCCTGGTCCGCTATCACCCGGTGCTGCTCGAACACGCACGATTCCTCGATCACCAACGCCAGCGTCAACGACGCCGTGTGGCAGCGGCCCGGTGCCGGCGGGGACAGCGGTGTGGCCAGCTCCGCCAGCAGCTCGATCGCCTCGTCCACGCGGCGGCGGACCGTGCGCGGGTCTCGGTCGACGCGCTCCGCCGCCCACTTGACTCTTTCCTGGTACAGCGGCTGGCGGGCCTCCGGCGTGATCGCGAAGGCCGCCAATGCCGCCAAGCGGAGGTCCTCCGGCAACTGCGCCGCCAGCTCCGACAGCCTGCCGGACACCTTGGCGCGGATCGCCACCATTCCGTCCGCTTCCACCACTCCGCACGCCGCCCGCAGGCACGGGCCCACCCGGTCCTGGAGCCTGCTCGCCTGCAGACCGCGGCCCTTCCGCACCGCCTTCAGCTCCGCCACCAGCTCAGCGCGCTCCACCGGCTTCTCCTTCAGTGCGTTTCCATGGCAACCCCTTTGCGCGCCCCCGTGCCGACAGGGTGCGGTCGGCCGGTGGACGGGAAGTGGACAGAACGTGCATCACCGAGGCGATCAACGCCGTGCCGATGCGGACGCCGTCGCGGCTCAAGTACGTGCGGAACGTTCCGATGCGGCCCAGCGCCTCCTCGTCCGCGTCGCCCAGGCCGAACGTCACCACCCGGGGGCAACGCGGCCACGCCGGATCCGCCAGCGACGCATACGCGAACGGCCAGGTCACCGGGTCCGTCGGCTGGCCGTCGGACAGGAAGAACACCAGGGGGCGGTGGACGCGGACGCGGTGGCGGCGCAACACCGAAAGCTCGCGGTCGATCTCGGCACGCAGGAAGGTGAACACCGGCCCGAAGTTGCTGCCCGCGCAGGGACCGGGTTCCGGCAGCTCGGCGAGGTCGTCCATGGGCAGCAGCGACTGGACCACCCGCGGCCGCTCGCCGAAGCCGACCACGCTGCAGAACACGCGGCCGGCCACCGACGCGTCCGCGTGGACGGCGCCGCGGAACTCGCGCAACCCCGCGTTGAGCTCGTCGATGTGGTCGGTCATCGACAGCGAAACATCGCAGGCCACGTAACACGGCAACACGTCGGACCCCATATTCGTTTCTCCTTCACCCCTGGTCGACCGGCGGAGTGTGCCAACGCCGTGTGCACCGAACGTGGAAGAAATGCGGATTTGCGAAACCCGGACGGCCGATTGCGCGACATCAAAAGAGGACAGCAAGCTGACGCCGGGGAGGCCGCGTGGAGTTTCGGATGCTCGGCCCGCTGGAGGCGTGGCACGACGGCGTGCCGGTGCCGCTGGGCGACCAGCAGCAGCGGTTCGTCCTCGTCGTGCTCCTCCTGCACGCCAACAAGCCCGTCACGCCCGCCCGGCTCGCCGAAATCGTCTGGGCCGATCGCGAAGCCAAGCCCACTCTGGTGCGCAGCTACATCAAGCGGCTGCGGGACGTCCTCGGGGACGCGACCATCGAGACCACCCCGACCGGCTACCTGCTGCGGATCGCCGACGACCAGCTCGACACCGCCCGCTTCAACCGGCTGCGCGCCGAAGCCGCGGACGTCCGCGCCGATGACCCCCGCCGGGCGATCGCGCTGCTGCGCGAGGCCGCCGGGCTGTGGCGCGGGAAGTTCCTCGAAGACATCGACATCGACCGCGTCGGCGGCCCCGAGGTCATCTCGCCGGACGAGAGCTACCCCGACGTCGTCGGCGACCTGGCCGAGCTGGAGATCGAGTCCGGTGACCACCGCTCGGCGCGCGACCGGCTGCGGCCGCTCGTCCAGGCCGATCCGGCCAGCCAGAAGCACGCCGAACTGCTGATGCGCGCGCTGCTCGCCGGCGGCGACCGGGTCGCGGCCCTGCGCGTCTTCCACGGCACCCGCGACGCCCTCGCCGCGCTGCGGATGGCGCCCGGACCGGTGCTGCGCAAGCTCGCCGCGCGCGCCGAACAGGGCGATCCGCCCAGTTCGCTGCCGTCGCGGCCCGGCGGGTTCACCGGCCGGACCGGGGAAATCGCCGCGATCGAGGCGGCCGCCGCGGCCGGGCGGCGGGCGGTCTGGGTCAGCGGCGCGCCCGGTGTCGGCAAGACCGGGCTGGTAGTCGAGGCGGCCCACCGGCTCCGCCGCCGGTTCCCCGACGGCCAGCTGCTCGCCCGGCTGAACGGGTTCACCCCCGGCGTCGACCCGGCCGACGTCGGCGACGCCCTCACCGAACTGCTGGTCGAACTCGGCGTCCCCGCCGAGCAGATCCCGGCCACCGTGGGCCGGAAAGTGACGCTCTACCAGGCGACCCTCTGGGGCACGCGCACGCTCGTCGTGCTGGACAACGCCGCGTCGCCGGAGCAGATCCGGCCGCTGCTGCCGGAGGCGGACGGCTGCCTGGCCGTCATCACCAGCCGGCGGATGGGCGACGCCGACACCGGCGAGCCTCTCCGGCTCTCGCCGTTGCCACCGGAGGAGGCCGCCGAGCTGTTCCACGTGCTCGCCGGGCCGTCGCGGCTGCGCGGCCGGGCCGCCGACGTCGACGCGGTGGTCCGGCGGTGCGGCTGCCTGCCGATGCCGATCCGCGTGGCAGCCGCCCTCTTCCGGCGGCACGACCGGTGGCCGCTGGAGCACCTGCTGCGCCTGCTCGAGGAGAACGGGCCGTGGGGTGAGGCCGACGGCATCGCCGCCGTCCGGGTGTCCTACCGGCAGCTCGGCGAGCCGCAACGCACCCTGTTCCGGCTGCTCGGCAGCCTGCCCGGCCCCGACGTCGACGTCGCGGGCGGCGCCGCGCTGGCCGGCTGCGGCGTCGCCGAGGCGCGAGCGCTGCTCGACGACCTCCACGAGGTCAGCCTGCTGGAGGAGGCCGCGACCGAGCGCTACCAGATGCTCGACCCGCTCAAGGAGTTCGCCGCCGAGGAGCCGGCCCCCGAGCCCGCGCTGGTGCGGCTGCTCGACTACTACCTCGTCACGCTGGCGGCCGCGGTCCGCGCCGCGTACCCGTTCGACCGGGCTCAGCTGCCGTCGACGACGGACCGGTCCTGCGCGGTGACGCCGGGCTTCGCCGACGCCGACGCCGGGCTGCGGTGGATCGTCGCCGAACGCGACAACCTCGTGGCCGCCATCCGTTACGCCGCCGCGCACGCGCTGCCCGAGCACACCTGGCGGCTGGCCGTGCTGCTGTGGCGGTACTTCAACACGACGAACCAGTTCGAAGACTGGATCGGCACGCTCGAACTCGCCTGGAAGATCGTCGCCTCCGACGCGGGCAACGACTACGGCCAGGCGCACGTCCTGCTGCGGCTCGCCACCGCGCACGACCGGCGCGGGCAGCTCGCCGAGGCACTGGAGCTCGCCGCCCAGGCACTGCCCAAGTGGCGCCGCCTGGGTGACCCGCGCGGCGAGGCGGCGACGCTGTGCGCGCTCGCCATCCCCACCATGGAACTGGGCCGGCACGACCAGGCGATCGCCCACCTCGAAGCCGCGCTGGCCAAGTACGAGCAGACCGAGGACCGCCGGGGCGAAGCCCACGCGCTGGGCATGCTCGGCTACCTCAACGAGCTCCACGGCAACCTCCAGGTCGCGTTGCGCCAGCACGAATCCGCCGCGCGGATGCTGCGCGAGATCGGCCACGTCCAGGGCCTGGCGCACACGCTCAACAACCTCGGTTCGGTGCAGGAACGGCTCGGTCTGCTGACCGAAGCGCTGGCCAGTTACACGGAAGCGCACGGGCACGCCGCCGAAGTCGGCGACCGCTGTGTCGAGGCGTACGCGCTGAACAACCTCGGGAACGTGCACCGGCAGCGCGGCCGGTACGCCGAAGCCGTCCGTTACCACGACAAGGCCCGCGAAGTGGCGGCGAACGTGCCGGACGCGGACCTGCGCACCCAGCTGTACCTCGACCGCGGCGCGACGGCGCTGGCCCGCGGCGCCCGTCAGGAAGCCCTCACCGCCGGCAAGTCCGCTCTGGACCTGGCCGACGGCAGCGGCAACCGCGCCTACCGGGCCCGCGCCCACCGCGGCATCGCCGAAACGCTGCACGCGATGGGCGACCACGAAAGCGCCGTCACGCACTGGACCGCGGCCGAGGACGAGTTCGCCGAGCTCGAGCTGCCGGAAGCCGGCGAAGTGCGCGAAGAGCGTTCGGCGTTGAGCTGCGCCTGCGCGCCGCGGTGAGCCGTGAGTGGCGGCGCCACTCACGGCCGCGGGTTCCTCAACCGTGCCAGGGGTTGCCGTCGGTGGTGGGGGTCGGCGTCGGCGTGACGACCGGGGCGGCCGGCGCCCCGCCGTCGTCCGCGGACGCGGTGGTGGCGCCGATCAGCGGCAGCGCGGCGAGCGCGCAGACGGCGAGCACCGGACCGGCGATTTTGGCCAGCTTTTTGGACATGGCGAATCCCTCCTCGGGAATGGTGATTTGATCCGGGCGCTTCGGATAATTCCGCGCCCACCACCGAGGATTCGCGACGCCGCATTCAGCGACAAGGGGTTTCCTGTTTCATAAACGAACAGGAAACAGCGAGCGCTCCGGCCAAGAGCACGCCCGCGGCCGTGAACAGCGCGATCGACG
This sequence comes from Amycolatopsis sp. NPDC003731, assembly GCF_053586895.1. Classification (NCBI taxonomy): domain Bacteria; kingdom Bacillati; phylum Actinomycetota; class Actinomycetes; order Pseudonocardiales; family Pseudonocardiaceae; genus Amycolatopsis; species Amycolatopsis sp. NPDC003731. The sequence goes on from NZ_JBSFNC010000044.1 coordinate 59,747, forward strand.
TCGTCGTCGCGGCCGACAACGCACCCAGGATCGCCACCCCGAGGGCTGCGCCGGCCTGGCGGGAGGCGTTCAACGCGCCGCCCGCGATGCCGGTCAGCTCGGGTGGGGCCGCCGTGACCACCATCGCCAGCAGCGACGGGATGGCCAACGAGACCCCGAAGCCCAGCAGGGCCAGCGCGACCACCGACAGGGCCGGCGACGTCGTGCACGCCTGGAGCAGCGCGCCTCCGGACATCAGGGCGAAGCCCGAAACCGCCGGGATTCGCGGGCCGGAACGGGCCACCAGCCGGCCGGTGAAAATCGGGTTGAACGCCGTCGGGATCGTCAGCGGCAGGAAGGCCAGACCGGTCGTCGACGGCGGATATCCGCGGGTTTTCTGGAAATACAGCGACAGCACGAACAGCACCCCGGACAACCCGAAGTTCACGATAGCGCCGGCCGCCAGTCCGAGCGGGAACGCGCGGGCGCGGAACAGGCGCGCCGGGAGCATCGCCTCCGGGTGGCGCTGGGACCGCACGAACACCGCGGCCGCGGCGACGGCGAGCACCAGGACACTCCACGACCGCTCGATCAGCGCGTACGTCAGCGTCGACAAAGCGACTACGGCCGACACCTGACTCACCACGTCGAGCCGACCCGGCCTCGCCGGAGTCGACGGCGCCGAACGGGACAGCGCCAGAGCGATCAGCGCCACCGGGACGTTGACCAGGAAGATCGCCCGCCAGCCGAACACCTCTGTCAGGACGCCGCCCAGCACCGGGCCCGCCACCAGGCCGGTTCCGCTCACCGCGGCCCACACCCCCATCGCCTTCGCCCGCGCGGACGGCGCCGGGTTGGCCGCCGCGATCAGCGACAGCGACGAAGGAACCAGCAAGGCGCCCGCGACGCCGAGCAGCGCCCGCAGTGCGATCAGCATCGGTGCCGAGAACGACAGCGCCGACAAGCCGGACAGCGCCGCGAACGAGGTGAGACCGAGGAAGAACACCCGGCGGGCGCCGTACCGGTCCGACCACGCTCCCGCGGTGAGGAGGAACGCCGCGAACGTCAGCGTGTAGCCGTTCGAAATCCATTGCTGCGCCGGCAAAGACGGCGAGAGGGCCGGGAGGGCGACCGTCACGATCGTCGTGTCCAGCATGACCAGGAAGTAACCCAGCGATAAGCCGGTGAGGAGTCTTGCCACACCGGAAGCCTGGACGCTCGGTGACATCGGCGGAAGCAGGGAGTTACGATGGCGGGTATCGGGAACGCCGATGGGGGCTGCCATGGAACTGCGCCACCTGCGCACCTTCCGCGTCGTCGCGCGGACGCTCAACTTCACCCGCGCCGCGGCCGAGCTGCACTACGCGCAGTCCAGCGTCACCGAGCAGGTCCAGGCCCTGGAAGCGGAACTCGGCTCGAAGCTGTTCGAACGCGGGCGGCGGCTGCGGCTCACCGGCGCCGGGGAACGGCTCGTCGGCTACGCGGACCAAGTGCTCGAACTCGTCGAGGAAGCCCGGGCCGCGGTCGACGAGGAGCGCAGTGAACCCGACGGCGACCTGACCATCGGCGCCCTGGAAACGCTGTGCGCCCACCGAATTCCGGCCCTCTTCGGCGAGTACCGGGCGAAGTGGCCGCGCGTGCGGCTCGCACTCCGGGAGGGCGGCCGCGGGGAGCTCTACCAGGCCGTGCAACAGTCTGAAATGGACGTTTGCTTCACGTTCGGCGACGCACCCGCCGACCCGGCGCTGGCCAGCGCGTCGCTGGGCACCGAGCCGCTCGTCGTCCTCGTCCCGCCGGGACACCCGCTGGCGCAGCGGGAAGAGCTCCGGCCCGGCGACCTCGACGGCGTCGGCTTCCTCGCGACGCCGCAGGGGTGCGGCTTCCGCGAGATGCTGGACCGGATCGACGGGCCCGTCGTCGAGGCGGAGGTCGGCAGCCTCGCCGCCCTCGCGCGGTGCGTGGCCGCCGGGCTGGGGTGCGGGCTCGTGCCCGCCCTCGTCGAGCACCAGGGTGCCGTCGCCGTCCCCCTGGCCGGAGCGGCCACCGACGTCACCATGACGTGGCGGCGGCGCGACGAGCACAAGCCGAGTGTCGCCGCGCTGCTCGCCGCCGCCTATGCGTTGTCCAGTACGGACAACAGCTCCTCCGGGAGCTCTAACCTGAACGCCGGGGCGATCGACTCGTAGTGCTCCCACGTGCGTGGGCCGATCAGCGGGATGACGCCGTGGTGCAGCAACCACGCCAGGGCCACCTGGTTGCCCGACGCGCCCAGTGCCGACGCCACCTTCGCCACCGCGGCCAGGCGGGCTTCCGACTCCGGGCCCGCATAGGACCGCCAGACCGGAGTGGACTCGCGGTACGCGGCGTCGTCGTAGATTCCGCGTAGCAGTGAGGAATACGCCGCCAGGGAGACGTCCGGGTGCAGCGATAGCCAGTCCAGGAGCTCGGCGCCCGCGATCGAGGGGACGTCGGCGCCGGTGGGGCGCAGGTACGAGTGCTGGACCTGGACCGCCGCCGGGGCGGCCCAGCCGTTGGCCAGCGCCAGGGACCTGATGCGCTCCAGGCGCCACGTGCGGACGTTGCTCCAGCCGATGTGCCGCACCTTGCCCGCCCGGACCAGACCGTCCAATGCGGACAGGGTTTCCTCCAGCGGGACGCGGCGGTCGTCGACGTGGATGTAGTAGAGGTCGATGTGGTCGGTGCCGAGCCGCCGGAGGCTGTGGTCCACCTCGCGCTCGATGACCGCCGCGCCCGCTCCCTCGAACGTGCGCTCCACCCCGGCCCAGTCCACCGTGCCGTCCGGATGCCGGGCGGCGCGCGCCGCCGGGAGGTCCGTGATGCCCGCCGACACCTTCGTCGCCAGGAAGACGCGGTCGCGGCGGCCCTTCAACAGGCGGCCGAGGAGGGACTCGCTTTCGCCGCCGGTCGCGTCCGGCGCCCACCAGGCGTAGCAGTTCGCCGTGTCCAGGAAGTCGCCGCCCGCGTCGAGGTAGGCGTCCAGGATGCGCTTCGACGTCGGTTCGTCCGTCGACGTGCCCATCGTCATGCAGCCCAGCGACACCTGGCTGACGTGCTGACCGGTCAGGCCCAGTTCCACCTTCTTCATACGACCACGCTAAGGCCGGATCGGTCCGGTACTACAGTCCAATATCGTGGCAGGATCACAGACCGATTGGGGCGTGCTGCTGGAGCCGGCCGGACCGGGTCCGAAGCACGAACAGCTGGCCAGGGCCTTGCGCAAGGCAATTCGGGACGGCGTCCTGGCCAGCACCGTCCCGCCCAGCCGCCGGCTCGCCGCCGACCTCGGGTGCTCGCGGTGGGTCGTCACGCAGGCCTACGCCCAGCTCGTCGCCGAGGGGTACCTGGCCGGGCGCACCGGGTCGGCCACCCGGGTCCGGCCGGTGGGTGACGCGGTGGCGCCGCCCGAACCGGCGCGGGTGCCGGCACCGCGGTACGACCTCGCTCCCGGACTGCCCGACTTGCGCAACTTCCCCCGCCGGGCCTGGGCCGAAGCGGTCCGCGAAGTGCTCGCGAACGCGCCGCACGCGGACTTCGGGTTGCCCGAGCCGGGCGGTCACCCGCGGCTGCGCCAGGTCCTGGGCGACTACCTCCGGCGTGTCCGCGGCGCCGCGCCCGGCACCGTGCTGGTCTGCGGCGGCGTCACCGACGGGGTGGCCGGCGTCTGCCGCGCGCTGGTCGAGCGCGGCAGCACGCGACTCGCCGTCGAGGATCCCGGGTGGACGCGGTTGCGGCGGACGGCCGAAGGCGCCGGGATGACCGTCCACCCGGTGCCCGTCGATGGCGAAGGCATCGACGTCGGGCGGATTCCGGCGGGCGTGCGCGCCGTGCTCGTCACGCCCGCGCACCAGTTCCCCACCGGCTCGGTCCTCTCGCCGCGGCGGCGCGCCGAGCTGCTGGCCTGGGCGCGGGACGTCGACGGCCTGATCCTCGAGGACGACTACGACGCCGAGTTCCGCTACGACCGGCGGCCCGTCGGTACCGTCCAGGGCACCGATCCGGGCCGGGTCGCGCTCTTCGGTTCGGTCAGCAAGACGCTCAGTCCCGCGCTCGGACTCGGCTGGGTCGTCGTGCCTCCACAGTGGACAGTGCGGGCCCACCCGCCGCCCGTGCTCGACCAGCTCGCGCTGGCGGGCTTCATCACCAGCGGCGGCTACGACCGGCACCTGCGGGCGGCACGGCTGCGCTACCGCGCGCGGCGCGACAAGCTCGTCGACGCGCTCGGGCCGGCCCGGCTCTCCGGGGTCGCCGCCGGGTTGCACCTCGTGCTCCACCTCGACCAGGACGCCGCGGCCGTCGTCCGGAAGGCGAGGGCGGCCGGGGTCAAGGTGACCGATCTCGACGGCTACCGGACGACGCCGGGCGAACCCGCGCTCGTCCTCGGCTACGGCAACCTCGCCGACACCGGCGTCGAGGCCGCCGCGCGGCTGCTCCGGCGGGTCATGACAACGGTTTGACCTGGTTGCCGCCTTCTCAAATGTTCGCGGATGTGAAAAGCTGCCAGACAGTCCGCTTCTGACAACGTTGTCACCTGGGAGGTGCGCGCCCCATGGGGTCGCCAAGCAGACAACTGATCGCCGCGGCGGCCGCCGCGCTCGTGGTCGCCGCCACGACCCAGGCCACCGCCCACGCCGCCGCGCCGGTCGATCCGGTGGGCCTGGTCAACCCGTTCGTCGGCACGCAGAACTTCGGGAACACGTTCCCCGGCGCCAGTGCGCCCTTCGGAATGGTGCAGGTCAGCCCGGACACCGGCGGCCAGGGCGGCTACGACTACCTGCAGAACGCGATCTACGGCTTCAGCCAGACGCACCTGTCCGGCGTCGGCTGCGGCGTGATGGGCGAGCTGCCGATCATGCCCACGACCGGCGCCGTGGACAACGTTGACAAGGACGCCTACAAGTCCGGGTACAGCCACGACGACGAGCACGCCGAGCCCGGCTACTACCGCGTCGGCCTGAAGAAGTACGGCATCAACGCCGAACTGACGGCGACCGCGCGCACCGGCTGGCAGCGCTACACGTTCCCCTCCACCGGACAGGCGAACGTCCTGTTCAACACCGGCCAGGCCAACCAGTCGGTCAAGGACTCCGAGATCCACGTCGTCGGCGACCGGACGCTCGAAGGCCGGGTCAAGGCCGGCGGCTTCTGCGCCGGCCACGACGAGCACACCGTCTACTTCACCGCCACCTTCGACCGGCCGTTCAGCTCGTTCGGCACCTGGCGCGGCTCGACGCGCACGCCGGGCGGCCGCGACGCCGCGGGCACCGGCGGCAACGGCGCCTGGGCCAGCTTCGACGCGGGCACCGACCACGACGTCGTGCTCAAGGTCGGCCTCTCCTACACCGGTCTCGACGGCGCCCGGAAGAACCTGGCGGCGGAGACGTCGGACTACGACTTCGACGCGACGCGGGCCGCGCTGCACCAGCAGTGGGCCGACCGCCTCGGCGCGATCAAGATCGCGGGCGGCACGACCGAGCGGCAGACGGCGTTCTACACCGCGCTCTACCACGCCCAGCTGCACCCGAACCTGGCCGGCGACACCGACGGCGCGTACACCGGCTTCGACGGCAAGGTGCACACCGCCAGCGGTTACACGCCGTACCAGAACTTCTCGCTGTGGGACACCTACCGGCCGCAGAACCAGCTCCTGGAGATGCTGGAACCGCAGGTCGCACGGGACGTCGCGCTGTCGGTCGTCGCCATCGGCCGCGACGGCGGGTGGCTGCCGCGCTGGGCGCTGGCCGAGAGCGAAACGAACATCATGACCGGCGACCCGGTGACGCCGTTCCTCGTCGAGGCGTGGTCGAAGGGCCTGCTCGCCGGGCACGAAGAAGAGGCGTACGCGCTGCTCAAGAAGAACGCGACGAGCACGCCGCCCGCCGATTCGCCGTACAACGGCCGCTCCGGCGTCAACTACTACAACGAGCGCGGGTACCTCCCGAGCGGGCTTGAACTCGGCAAGGACTGCGCGGCCAAGGGCGGTGACAACGACTGTGAGCACCCGGCGTCGGCGACCATGGAGTACGCCGCCGCGGACGCGTCGCTCGCGTTGATGGCCCGCGGACTCGGCCACCAGGCCGACGCGCGGATGTTCGCCGACCGCGGGCAGTGGTACCGCAACCTGTGGGACGCCTCGATCGGCCAGTTCCGCCCGCGCACCGCCGAGGGCACGTTCGTCACGCCGTACAACCCGGTCGACGCCGGCCACCAGTTCCACGAAGGCGGCGCCTACCAGTACCAGTGGCTCGTGCCGCAGGACCCGGCCGGGCTCGTCTCCCTGATGGGCGGCCGGACGGCGACCGAGAAGCGCCTCGACTCCTTCTTCTCCTACGGCAACCTCCTGAAGGACCCGGCCGGCACCGCGCGGAAGGACTGGATCGCCAGCCCGTACGACTACTACGGCAAGGCGACCTACAACCCGAACAACGAGCCCGACCTGCTCGCGCCCTACATGTACAACTGGGTCGGCGCCCCGGCGAAGACGGCGACCGTCGTCCGCGCGGCGATGACGCTGTTCACCACCGGCCCCGACGGCATGACCGGCAACGACGACCTCGGCACCATGTCGGCCTGGTACGTCTTCTCCTCGCTCGGCCTGTACCCGACGATGAGCGGCGCGAACTTCCTCGCGCTGTCGAGCCCGCAGTTCGAGTCGGCGACCGTCCGCATCGGACAGTACGGGTCCGCCCAGGGCGGGACGCTCACGGTGTCGGCGCCGGGCGCGAGCGACGCGAACCGGTACATCCAGAGCGTGTCGCTCAACGGCCGGGACGTCCGGAAGACGTCCCTGGACTGGGCTTCGCTGGCGCACGGCGGGACGCTGTCGCACAAGCTCGGCTTTCGCCCGTCCTCGTGGGGGACGTCGGTGGCTGCGGCACCGCCTTCGGTGAACAACGCGACCGGCGACCAGCGGCGGCACGTCGACGCGTCGCTGCGGCAGACGTCGGTGGTGATCCCCGCCGGTGCCGCGCAGCAGGTGCACCTCGACCTGGACGTGGTGGCGCAGAACCCGGGCCTGCAGCCGGTGACGGTTTCGGTGACTTCGCCGTGGAAGTCGCGGGTCCAGCCGCTCCTGCTGGTCTGGTCCGGACGGCTGCCGGTGTCGCGGACGGTCCCGATCACGCTGACCGTGCCGGCCGGCGCGGCCTTGGGGACGTACCCGGTGCAGGTCCGGGTGTCCGGGCCGAACACGGTGACCCGCTCGGCGACGGTCGAGGTCCGGACGCCGTCGGCGTGCGTGGCGACCGGCCCGCAGTGCGCGGTCGACCTGACCCGCGACCGCAACCACGACGGCACGGCCACGGTGGCCGCGTCCGACCAGGGCAACTTCGACGGCGGCGGCTGGAGCTACGACGCCGACCTGCTCCCGGCGGCCGGACCGGTGGTCTGGGACGGCGTCACGTACGCGGCGCCGGACGCTTCGGGGACGGCACCGAACTTCGTCGAGGCCCGCGGGCAGTCGCTGCTGCTGCCGGCCGGTCAGCACTCGGGGCTTCGCATCGTGGGGGCCTCGCACAACGGCCCGGTGTCGACGACGGTGACGGCGCACTACACCGACGGGACCAGCGCCGATCTGGCGGTGACCTTCGGCGACTGGGCGGGGTCCGGGAGTCCGGTGCTGCTCGAGATGCCGCACCGGATCAAGGCCGGCAGCGGGGTCGACGGGCCGCCGGTCCGGCTGTTCGGG
>NZ_JBSFNC010000045.1:0-67079 GCF_053586895.1 Amycolatopsis sp. NPDC003731
CACCGACGGCGTCCGCCAGACGTCGAAGGAAGCCACCGTCTACGGCGGCGGCCAGGCGGACACCCAGGCACCGTCCGTTCCGGGCACCCCGGCCGCCGAGCCGGATCGGCTCTCCGGTGATGGGTACGTCGACGGGCTCGCTCATGCCCGCATCATGCCGCCTAGGTGCGGGCGGTCGTCTGCCGGTAGAGCGCCAGGACGTCCGTGTCGAAGTAGCTCGAGTACGACGTGTCGGCGTCGTCGCCGCCGAACTCGAAGCCGCCGATGACGCCGATGACCGTGCCGAGCCGGGTTTCCGGGTTCTGGCCGGCCACCCACGGCCCGCCGCTGGTGCCGGTCGGGAAACCGGCGCAGTCCACCTTCAGCTGGAAGGTGTCCTGCTTGCTCGTGGTGTTCCGGCAGACCGCGGGGACGTCGGAGTCGTCCGGGTAGCCGGTGAGCGTGATCGGCTGCTCGAACGCCGTGCCGGTGGCCAGCAGGTTCGCGCCGACCAGGCTCTCCAGGGACTTCGTGGTGCCCGCCTGGTGCGCGGTGGCGAAGCCGACGTCGAGGTCCGGGTCCGACGACGCCGTCCAGCCCGGCGCGACGAGCTCGTCCGACACCGTCCAGTAGCCGAACGGCGCGATCCCGTCGTGGTAGCCGGGGGCGAAGGTGACGCCGGTGAGGTAGCCGCCGCCCTCGCCGTTGTGGATGCAGTGGGCCGCGGTCAGCAGCACGTCACCGCGCTCGCTGTGCACGACGCTGGCGGTGCAGTAGTGCGCGCCCTCGGCGAACAACGCGCCGACCGCGGGGCTCGACACCGCGGGCAGGGCGGCCACCGGAGCCGCCTCGACCGTGGCGGCCTCCGGTGTCGTCGCGTCCGCGAGCTGGGCCGGCCGGGCCGCGACGACCACGACGAAGGTGATGCCGAGCAGCACGATGGCGGCGAGGGTGAGCAGGACGGCCGGCCGCCGCATGATCATCGCCTCCCTCGTCCGGTGCTGCCGACGAGACCACCATAGGGCGACGCACCGGCACAATCAGCGCACCCACAGCAAGCTCACAGCCGCTACGATTCCCTACTCGGTAGTAACACCGGTTGTCGGGAGGGCCGATGAAGCAGTTCGCGGACAAGGTTGTGGTGATCACCGGAGCGGGCTCGGGCATCGGCCGCGCGCTCGCGTGCGAGTTCGCCCGCCGCGGGGCCCGCGTCGCGCTCTCCGACGTCGTCACCGCGAACGCCGAGGAGACGGCCGAGCTCGCCGGCGACAACGCCCGCGCGTACACCTTGGACGTCGCCGACCGCAGTGCCGTGCTCGCGCACGCCGAAGACGTCGCCGACGAGTTCGGCGGGGTCAACGTCGTCGTGAACAACGCCGGTGTGGCGCTCGGCGCGACCGTCGAGGAAATGACGTTCGAGGACTACGACTGGCTGATGGGCATCAACCTCGGTGGGGTCGTGAACGGCACGAAGGCGTTCCTGCCGCACCTGATCGCGTCCGGCGACGGGCACGTCGTCAACATTTCCAGCGTCTTCGGCTTCGTCGGCGTGCCGACGCAGAGCGCTTACAACGCGGCGAAGTTCGCGGTGCGCGGATTCACCGAAGCGCTGCGCGAGGAAATGCTGATCGCGCGGCACCCGGTCGCGGTGAGCTGCGTGCACCCGGGCGGGATCAAGACCAACATCGTGCGCAACTCCCGCAGCGCGGCCGAGGATCAGGAGAAGGCCGCGCAGGGCTTCGAGCGGATCGCCCGCACGACCCCGGAGAAGGCCGCGCAGACGATCCTGCGCGGGATCGAGCGGAAGTCGGCGCGGATCCTCATCGGACCGGACGCCTACGTCATCGACGCCATTCCGCGCGTGCTCGGCTCGGCGTACCAGCGGCCCTTGGCGGCGCTCGCGCGGCTCGGTTTGAAGGCGTAGCGAAGAAACCGAATCATTTTCACGCCGCTCTGTCACTCAATCGAGTTGCGTTTCGGACAGCACCGTCCGAAATGGTCCAGAATGCGTGGGGTCCGCCAGCCCCCGTCCCGGAGGTCCCCGATGCTTCGCACCGCACCGCGCAGTGCGACCCGTTCGTCCAGCGACCGCACCGCGGTGGAACTGCTGGACCGCACCGGCATCGTCGCGGCGAGCCTGCCCCGGCGCCGCCGCACCGACGACGAGGTGGCGCGGCTGGAGGAGGCGCCCATCTACACCCGGCCGCCGGTGTGCGACCAGGACCTGCGGCCCAAGTCCGTGGTGATCCGGCGGCGCGCCCGGAGCTGGCTCGGCGGCGGGGCCGCGGTGCTGCTCGTCGCGGCCGGCTGGCTGGGTGGCGGCCTCTTCACCGGCGGCCTGTTCTCCCCGGCGCCGGAGCGCGACGTCGCCCAGCTCGACGCGCGCCCGGCGGTGGCCGCGGCCCCCGCGCCGGAACCGCAGCCGGTTCCGCAGGCGCCGGTCGTCGTCACGCCCGCGCCGAAGACCGTGTACGTGCCGGTGCCCGCGAAGCCGGCGCCGAAGCAGGTCCAGGCGCAGGCCAAACCGCAGCCGAAGAAGCCGGTGCCGGACGAGGAGGCCGAGGCGCGGGTCGACCTGCCGCCGTCGGCCGCCCCGTCGTCGACCACCAACCCGATCCAGGCCTGGGTCGAGGTCGCCGAGAGCATGGCCCAGCGCTACGGCGGCCGCTGAGTCAGGCCCCTGACCAGCGGTATTCATGCTCGGGGCGGCCGGTCGCGCCGTAGCGCAGCCGCATCTGGACCGTCCCCGACTCGGCCAGCGCGGTGAGGTACCGCTGCGCCGTCGCCCGCGCCATGCCGAGCTCGCCCGCGACCTCCGCGGCCGACAGCGGCCGCCCCGCCCGCCGCAGCTGCTCCGAGACGAGCCGGGACGTCGCCGTCGACTGGCCCTTCGGCGCGGTCGTGCGGTCCTGGTCGTGCAGCACGCGGTACGCGCGGTCGACGTCGTCCTGGGCTAGCGCCCGGTCTTCGGCGAGCAGGCCGCGGAAGCGCGCGTACGACGTCAGCCGTTCCGCGAGCTGGCGGGTGGTGAACGGCTTGATCAGGTAGTTCAGCGCGCCGGCCCGGATCGCGGCGGCCACCGACGCGCTGTCGGTCGCCGCGGACAGCACGATCGTGTCGGTCTGCAGCTCCGGGAGCACCGCGAGGCCGGACTCGTCGGGCAGGTAGACGTCGAGCAGGACGAGGTCCGGCGCGAGCTCCCGGACGCGGGCGCGCGCCTCGGCGGCGGTGTGCGCGGTGCCGACCACCGCGAAGCCCTCGACCTCCTCGACGAACCCGGCGTGCACGCCGGCCACGCGGAAGTCGTCGTCGACGATCAGCGTGCGGATCATCCGTCCTCCGTCAGCATTCCGGGCAGTTTGGCGACGAACAGGGCGCCCGTCTCGCCTTCGCCGGGGTCGGCCAGCCAGACGTCGCCGCCGCGGGCGCGGGCGGCCTGCCGGGCGAGTGCGAGGCCGAGACCGTGCCCGGGCGCGATCTTCGTCGAGACGCCTTCGTCGAACAACGTCCGCCGCAGGTCCGGGGGAACGCCGGGCCCACTGTCCACAACGGACACGTGCAGGGTGCCGCCCTCGGCGAGCAGCCCGACCTCCACGGTCGCCGGCCGCCGCGGGCCCATCCGGGCCGCGTGCAGGGCGTTGTCGACGAGGTTGCCGATCACGGTGTTGGCGGCGATCGGGTCGGTGACCGTGGTGGGCACCCAGGTGTCGTCGGCGAGCTTGAGCGTGAGGCCCTTTTCCTGCGCCTGCTCGGTTTTCGCGACCAGCAGCGCCTGCAGGTAGGGGTCGGCGACCGCGTCGCCCAGCTCGCTCGGCCGCGCCGACGGCGAGTCCGTCAGCGTCTGCAGGTACTCGACGGCCTCGGCGTGGTGGCCGAGCTGGAGCAGCCCGTACAGCGTGTGCAGCCGGTTGGCGAACTCGTGCCGCTGGGCGCGCAGGCCGTCGGAGAGGGCGCGGATGCCGTCGAGTTCGCGGGTGAGCGTGTCGAGGTCGGTGCGGTCGCGGAAGGTGAGCACGGTGCCGATCGGCCGGTCGTCCAGGCGCACGGCCCGCGAGTTGATCACCAGCACGCGGTTCCCGGCCACCGCGAGGAGGTTGTCGACCGGCCGCCCCTCCTCGACGGCCTTGTGGACCCGAGGGGACAGCGGCAGTTCGGCCATCGCCGCACCGATCGGGAGTTCGGTGCCCAGCAGGCGTTCGGCTTCGTCGTTGCGCACCGAGACGCGGTTCGCTTCGTCGACGGCGAGGACCCCTTCGCCGATCCCGTGCAGGACGGCTTCGCGTTCGTAGAGCAGCTCGGTGAGTTCGTGCGGTTCGAGACCGTGGGTGACGCGCCGCAGCCGCCGGTTCAACAGGGCCGACGCGCCCGCGCCGAGCAGCAGCGCGCCGCCCGCGAACAGCAGCGTGATGGTCAGCAGGCGGTTGAAGTCACCCGTCGGATCGCCGACTTCGAACCCGACGCTGACCTCGCCGACCACGCGTTTTCCCTGCCAGATCGGGGTCTTGCTGCGGACGGACAGCCCGAGCGTGCCGCTCTGCACCGCGCTGACTTCGTCCTGTCCGGCGAGGGCGACATCGGGGGAGGTGCTCACCTTCTGGCCGATCAGGCTCTCCGTCGGGTGGGCGAGCCGGATGCCCTTGTCGTCGGTGATCACGACGAAGAGCGCCTCGTTGGCCTTCGTGACGGCCAAGACCCGCTCTTCGAGGGGGCCGCCGGGGAGCTTCGCGGCCGCGTTGGCGACGACGACCGGGTCCGCGGCGACGGACTTCGCGATGGCCAGCGCCCGGCGGCCGTACTGATCGGTGAGGGTGCGGGAGAGGAGCAGGCTGACCAGGGCGACCCCGAGTCCCACGACCAAGGCGACCACGCCGATCTGCAGCAGCAGCACCTGCCTGCTGAACCGCATCCGCGGGAAGAGCGCCCACTTTGGCATGGCCGGGACCATACCCCCAGGTCAAGCCGGTGCGCTAAATGAGCAAAACATTCAGAACGCACAGCTCGCGCGGAGAACGTCGACAAGCTTCACCTGGGCGCCACACCTCCTTAACGTCCCTTCCCAACGTGAGCCCCACCACGTGACGAAGGAGTCACCTCCACCATGGTTCCCCCACTGATCGAACTCACCGGAGCCACCAAACGGTTCCCGAGCGGGTCCGGTTCCGTGCACACGGCCGTCCGCGACCTGACCATGACCGTCCAGCCCGGCGAGTTCGTCGCCGTCGTCGGCCCCACCGGCTGCGGCAAGTCGACGACGCTCTCGCTGGTCTCCGGCCTGCAGCCGCCGTCGGCCGGCCGGGTGCGGGTGAACGGCGAGGACGTGAAGTCCATCCCCGACGGGGTCGGCTACATGTTCCAGACCGACGCCGTGATGCCGTGGCGCTCGGTGCTGGAGAACGTCGCGTCCGGCCCGCGGTTCCGCGGGGTGCCGAAGGCCGAAGCCCGCGCGCAGGCCGTCGACTGGATCGCCCGCGTCGGGCTCGCCGGGTTCGAGAAGTACTACCCGCACCAGCTCTCCGGTGGCATGCGCAAGCGCGTCGCGCTGGCCCAGACGCTGGTCACCAAGCCGAAGATCCTGCTGATGGACGAGCCGTTCTCGGCGCTCGACGTCCAGACGCGGGCCCTGATGCAGGACGAGCTGCTGCGGCTGTGGTCCGGTTCGGGGGCCGCGGTCATCTTCGTGACGCACGACCTCGACGAGGCCATCGCGCTGGCGGACAAGGTCGTCGTGCTGACGACCGGGCCGGCCACCGTGAAGGACGTCTTCGAGATCCCCCTGGAACGGCCGCGGAAGGTGGAGGAACTGCGGCTCACCGAGGACTTCCGCAAGCTCTACGCCGACATCTGGGAATCACTGCGCAGCGAGGTCGACAAGGCCCGTGAGAAGGGAGCGAGCAATGTCGCTTGAGACCCCCGCGGCCACGTCCGCGCCCCTCCCCGTGCTCGAAACCGAGCAGGACATCCTCGCCCGCGCGAAGCAGGCGACCGCGCGCCGCAAGCGCAACATCTGGCTGCTGCGCCTGGCGATCGTCGTCGTGTGGCTGGGCAGCTGGGAGCTGACCGCCACGTACTGGATCGACCCGTTCTTCTACTCGAAGCCGTCGAAGATCTGGGAGCGGCTGGTCGAGTGGTTCAGCACCGGCACCGACTTCGGCTCGATCTGGTACCAGATCCTGGTGACCGTCGAGGAGGCCGCGCTCGGCTTCGTCATCGGCGCCATCTTCGGTGTCGTGTTCGGCGTGATCCTCGGCCGCAGCGCCTACCTCGCGCAGGTGCTGGCGCCGTTCATCAAGGCCGCCAACGCCTTGCCGCGCATCGTGCTCGCCGCGCTGTTCGTCATCTGGTTCGGGCTCGGGCTGTCGTCGAAGGTCGCGACCGTCGTCGTGCTCGTGTTCTTCGCGGTGTTCTTCAACGCCTTCACCGGCGCCCGCGAGGTCGACCGCAACCTGATCGACAACGCCCGCATCCTCGGCGCGACCCGCGGCCAGGTGCTCAAGTCGATCGTGCTGCCCAGCGCGACGTCCTGGATCCTGTCGTCGCTGCACGTGGCGTTCGGCTTCGCGCTGATCGGCGCGGTGGTCGGCGAGTACACCGGCGCGAAGGCCGGCATGGGCTTCCTGATCGCCAACGCGCAAGGCACGTTCGACACCGCGGGGGTGTACGCCGGCATGCTGATCATCACCGTCGTCGCGCTGCTGGCCGAGTGGGGGATCAGCACGCTGGAAGGCCGGCTGCTGCGGTGGCGGCCGCCGTCCGCCTCCGAAGCCGCGATCAAGGCGGTCTGACATGCGTCTCAAAAGGACAATCGGGGTGCTGGCCGCGGTCGCGGTCGCCGCGGCCGGGCTCACCGCCTGCCGCGACTCGCGGGAGATCGCGCTCGGCACCACCGGCAAGCCGCACATCAAGATCATGGTCGGCGGCCTGTCGAAGGTGATCTACCTGCCCGGCCAGCTGGCCCAGCAGATCGGCGCCTACCAGAAGCAGGGTCTCGACGTCGAGCTGTTCGACCAGCCGTCCGGCGCGAACGCCGAGACGTCGCTGCTGGCCGGCGAGGTGCAGGCGGTGGTCGGGTTCTACGACCACACGATCGACCTGCAGGCCAAGGAACAGTGCATCGAGAGCGTCGTGCAGTTCGCGAACGTGCCGGGCGAGGCCGAGATGGTCGCGACCGCCAAGGCCGGCGAGGTCAAGTCCGGTGCGGACTTCAAGGGCCGCAACCTCGGCGTCACGTCGCTGGGGTCGTCGACGGACTTCCTGACCAAGGCGCTGGCCCTGCGCGGCGGCGTCACGTCGAAGGAGTACACGCCGGTGAAGGTCGGCGCCGGGCAGACGTTCATCTCGGCGATGAACCAGGGCTCGATCGACGCCGGCATGACGACCGACCCGACGATCGCGCAGCTGACGAACACAGGCCAGGCGAAGGTGCTCTACGACATGCGCACGGTCGAAGGCACGAAAGCCGCTTTGGGCGGATTGTACCCGGCGAGTTCGCTGTACATGGGCTGCGAAATCGTGAAACGCTATCCGGACATCGTGCAGAAACTGGCCAATGCGTACGTCGAGACCCTGAAGTGGATTTCTTCGCACACACCGGAACAGGTGGCCGCGATGATGCCGCCGTCGTTCGCCGGCGGGGACAAGGCGCTGTACGTGAAGTCGCTGCGGGACAGCCTGCCGATGTTCACCAAGGACGGCCGGATGGACCCGGCCGGGGCGCAGAACGTGCTGAAGGTGCTCGGCGAGTCGTCGAGCAACGTCAAGCCGAAGAAGGACAAGATCGACCTGTCGAAGACGTACACGACCCAGTTCGTGGACACCGCGCACGCACAGGCGCAGCAGTAGCCCCGCTCACCTGACCGGGCGGTAGGTGAGCGATATGGACCCGTAAAGGCCTCTTTCCCCCGCGGAGGCCTTTACGGGTCTTTTCGGACAATGGAAGACCATGCGAAAGTAGCTACTTTATTTTCCATGGGGATCCAACACTTGAGGACACGGTTTTCCCGGTCCCCCTCGGTGAACGGAGTCCCCGCATGTCCAAAACCCTCCGCGTCCTCACGGTGGCCGCCGCCGCGGCGGCCTCGCTGGCTTTCTCGGGCACCGCGCACGCCGCCGTGTTCGGCGCGCACTTCCACGGCCACCAGTTCTCGGGCGGCAACTGGGGCGGGTACGTCAGCTTCGGCAGCTTCACCACGGCCACCGCGAGCTGGACGGAACCGGCCGTGACCTGCACGTCCACCGACGACCTGTTTGCGCCGTGGGTCGGTATCGACGGCGACGGGTCGTCCACTGTGGAGCAGACCGGCGTGGCCACCGACTGCTCCAGCGGCCGCCCGGTCTACCAGGCCTGGTACGAGATGTACCCGGCCGCACCGGTGTACTACTCGAACTCCGTCAGCGCCGGCGACCACATCACCGCCACGGTGACCCGGACGGCGACGAACACCTACCGCCTCGACATCAGCGACACGACCAAGGGCTGGTCCAAGACGATCACCAAGTCCCTGACCTCCAAGCACGCCTCGGCGGAGGCGATCATCGAGTCCCCGACCGACTCCTACCCGTCGATCTCGGGCGGGATCAAGTTCACCGGCGTCAAGTTCAACGGCACGAACCTGGCCTCGACGAGCCCGTCCGGCCTGAACGCCGACGACAAGGGCGTCTACACCTGGACCCCCGGCGCGATCGGCTCCGACGGCCAGAGCTTCACGATGACCCGCCACTGAGTCACTTCAGGTTGTTGATCGCCCAGGCGACGACCATCACCGCGAGCACCAGCGACACGATGGCCTGCAGCATCATCGTCATCTTCGCCCAGATCCGCAGGGGCATGACGTCGGTGGGGCTGAAGGCCGCCGCGTTGGTGAACGAGAAGTACAGGTAGTCCAGATAGGACGGTTCCCAGTTCTGGCTCGCCAGGCTCGGGTCGGCCATCTGCGGGAACTGCAGGTCGGGGTACTCGGCCCGCCCCGCGGCCCGCCGGCCCGGGCCGCCGCGGTCGAATTCCCAGTACCAGAGGGAGAAAGCCACGATGTTCGTCCAGTAGACGATCGCGCCGGTGACCAGCACGGCACCGGCGTGGTCGCCGATCGTCCCGGTGGCGATGTTGTAGACGAGGGTGACCGCGGACCCGGCGTTCACCGCGGTGACGGCGCCGACGAGCAGCAGCGAGATGACCCGCTCGACGGCGCTGAAGTGCGACATCCGCCCCGGGTTGGCCAGCAGCAGCGCGACGACGAGCAGCGCCGAGACCGCCGGCAGCAGCCATCGCGGGTGCAGGGCCATGTCGTCGGGCAGGGCGACCTGCAGCACGAGGGTGGCGACGACGACGCCCATCGCGGGCCAGCGGGTCTCGCCGGAAGTCCGCCTGCGCCAAGCGGGAAGTGCCTCTTCTGTCACGCGCCCAAGGTAGGACGACGCCGTCCGGTTAGCCAGCCGGTGCGGTCGTCACTTCGCCGGGGAGCTTGCGGGCCACGTCCGTCCGCGACCGCGCACCCAGCTTCCGCAGCACCTTCGCCACGTGCTGTTCCACCGTCCGGGGCGAGAGGAACAGCCCGTCCGCGATCTCCCGGTTCGTCCGGCCCTCCGCGAGCATCCGCGCCACCTCGCGCTCCCGCGGTGACAGCTCGCTCCCGTACCCCCGCCGCCCGCGCTGCGATGGCGCCCAAGCGCCGTGCTCGCGCAGCTGGTGACGGCAGCGGCCGGCGTCGCGGGTCGCCCCGAGCTGCTCGTACGCCTCGGCCGCCGAGGTCAGCTCGTCGACGGCCGACCGGTTGCCCGCGGCCAGCCGGCACATCGAGGCGCGCTCGCGCATGGCCGTCGCCGGGTAGGGCATCGGCAGGGCCGCGTAGCCGGACGCGGCTTCGTCGAACAACGTCGCCGCGGCCAGGTGCTTGCCGCGTGCTTCGAGCAGCACCGCGCGGCCCGCCACCAGCGCGGCCGCGGCGACCGGCGCGTCCCGGCCCTCGATGCCGCGCGCGAACGCCTCGACGACGTTGTCGGCCTCCGGCCAGCGCCCGGCCCGCGCATACGCTTGCGCCGCCGCCGGGACCAGCGCGGCGGCCCAGATCCAGACGCCCTTGCGGCCGGCCGCGGCCACCGCCGTGTCGGCCGCCGCGCACGCGCCGTCGACGTCGTCGGTCGCCAGGAGCACGGAGATCAGCACGCCGGCGGCCGAGAGCACCACCGGGATCGGGCCGCGGTCCGGCGCGTGCACGCTCGCCGCGGTCAGGTGCCGCTGGGCGGCTGCGAACTCGCCGCGCACCGCCGCGAGCCCGCCGAGCACCAGCGAGGACTCCATCACGATCGGGCCGAGTTCCGGGTAGCTGTCCCGCAGCTGCTCGGCGGCCTCGGCGAGGCCGGTCCAGCGCCCGCGCACCCAGTCCAGCCGGACGCGGGTGCCCTGGATCAGGCCGATCGCGTACAACGCGCCCGCGTCGGTCGCGCGGCGGACGCCCTCGGTCACCAGCCGGTCCGCGCGGTCGAGGTGCCCGGCCCAGGACTGCCCGTCGGCGAGGTTGCACCACAGCCGGGCCAGCTGGACGCGCTCGGCGACCGTGCCGACGGTGTCCGAAAGCGCTTCGAACTCCGCCCACGCCGAGCCGTCGCCGACGTGCGAGGCGGCGGCGATGCGGTCGGCGGTCAGCGCGAGCCGCAGCTCGGGGTCGTCGAGCCGCTCGTACACCTCGCCCGCGCGGGCGCGCCAGGATTCGTGCCACGACAACGGCGTCAGCCCGTCGATCGGCTGGGCGAGCAGGGTGATCCCGCGGGCGGCGAGGTCCGGCCGGTCGGTCAGTTCGCCGACCGCGCGCTCGACCTCCAGCCGGCCGCGGCCGAGGCCGCCGATGGTCCGGACCAGCAGCATGCCGAGGCACAGCCGGATCGAGCCGCGGACCGACGGCGGCAGCGTCACCTCTTCGAGGACGCGCTGCAGCGTGCCGAGCACCTCGGGGCGGAACCCCCGCAGCGCGACCTGGCTCAGCTTGCCCGCCACCCGCCCGGTGTCGGCCTGCGACGGCCCGGGCTCGGCGAGCACCGACTGCAGGAGGTCGATCGCGCGGGACGTCTCGCCGCGGGTGATCGCCTCGTCGGCGGCCGCTTCCGCGTAGTGGCGCCACTGGTCGACGCGGCCGGCGGCGCGGGAGTGCCGGGCCAGCAGTGTGAGCGGCGGGGACGGCTGCGCGGCGAGCACGCGGATCGCCTGCGCGTGCAGCAAAGCGCGTTCCGGGCCGGTCACCGTGTCGTAGACCGCCTTGCGCGCCAGCGGGTGCCGGAAGCCGTACCGGTCGTCGCCGACCTCGCCGAGCACGCCGCCGGAGAGCGTGTCGAGCAGCGCGGTGCGAAGGGTGTCGCCGGACAGCCCGGCCAGTTCGCCGAGCACGGCCGCCTCCGCGCCGACGCCGAGCACGGCGGCCGCGCCGGCCAGCCGCACCGCCGGCTCCGGCAGCGCGGCGAGCCGTTCGGTGACGGATTCGCGGAGCAGCACCGGTACCTCGAGGTTTTCGAGCAGGCGGTCGGAGAGGACCTCGCCGACCGGGAGCCGTTCGGCCGCTTCCTTCAGCGCGCGCAGGGTTTCCTCGGCCACGAACGGGATCCCGGCCGTGCACTCGTGCAGTTTCGCCGCGAAGTCGTCGGTCACCCTGGGCAGTTCGAGGATGTCGACGGCCAGCGCGCGCACGGCCGCGACGTCGAGCGCCCCGAGCGCGACGCGCGCGGAGTGCACCGCCGGGTCGGTCCGGAACGGGGCTCCCAGCGGGCCGGGGCGGACGTCGGTGGCCGACCGGTAGGTGGCGACCACCGCCAGCTCGGGCGGCATCGTGCCGGCCAGGAACCGCATGAGGTCGCGGGTGTCCTCGTCGGCCCACTGGAGGTCGTCGATCAGCACGAGCGTGGGGCCGCAGGCGTGCAGGAGCTCCCGCACCGCGCGGAACACGCGGTGGCGTTCGGCGACCGGGTCGGCCAGGGGTTCCGGCCGCGGGGGAAGCGCTTCCGCGAGTTCCGGCAGCAGCGGCCGCAGCACGCCGGCGACCGGGCTGAGCGGCCCGAGCGGGGCGTCGCCGACCGCGCGAAGCGCTTCCAGGACGGGCCCGTAGGGAAACGGTTGCCGCAGCGGCTGGCAGGCGCCGGTGAGCACGCGGCCGCCGTCGAACTCCTTGCGCCGCCCGATCTCCGCGAGCAGCCGGGTGCGGCCCATGCCGGGTTCGCCTTCGATGAGGACCGCGGCCGGGCGTCTCCGCAGCACGGCGACGATGGCGTCGAGCTCGGTGTCGCGGCCGGTCAGCCGGGCGGGTCCGGACCGGACGGAAACCGAGGTGGGGCGGGGGGTGGTCAGCCACATATGACCCTCCTCGACACACACCGGGACCAGCTCGCGGGAGCCTAAGCAGCGGCGATGCGTCCGTAAACCTTTCACCGAATACGTGGTGGGTGCGGTCGTCACACGTCTGCCTACCCACCGTCACCGGTTTGCTGCGGGAACCGGGGCGATCGGCTCACCCAGCGTGCGAAACCCCGGCCGATCGCACGTTCGAACGTCGCTTAACGCGTTCGTGTACTCCAAGTGACTACTGAAAGTAATTCACGGAAACCCTACTTACGGACCTGTCCGACTGGGTGACGACGGGCGGCTGAGCCCGGCTGGAGCAGGGGATTCGTCCTCGGTGAATGCGTATACCCATTCGCCGGGCGCCCGGATTGCACCGTAACGCCCACTGCGGGGACCCTCACCCGGGGGAGTACCACTGCGTGGCCGGTGCGGAGCCGCGCGTAACCACCTAGGGAGAAGCATGAAGATCGCGAGACTTCTCGGTGCCGCTGCCACCGCGGTGATGGCGACGGGCGCGCTGGCCGCGACCGCCGTCCCCGCGTCGGGCCAGGACCTGCTGAACCCGGACATGGTGCCCGCCATGCAGCGGGACCTCGGCCTGACCCACGACCAGGCGATCGCCCGGCTGAAGAGCGAGGACGTCGCGAACCGGGTCACCGAGTCGCTGACCGCGGCGCTCGGCGACGCGTTCGGTGGTGCCACCTACAACGCCGCCACCGGCAAGGCGCACGTCACCACGACGAACGCCGCGCTGGCCGGCAAGATCCGCGAAGCCGGTGCCGAAGCGGAAGTCGTCCGGTTCAGCGCCCGCCAGCTCAATTCCACTGTGGACAAGCTGAACGCCGCGGACAAGGCCGCGCCCGCCGCGATCACCGGCTGGGGGGTCGACGACGCCACCAACCGCGTCACCCTGGACGTGCTGCAGGGCCAGCGCGCCGCCGCGGTCACGTTCCTCGCCAAGTCCGGTGTGGACTCCGCCGTCGTGGCGATCCGCGAGACGGCGTCGGTGCCCACGACGTACGCCAACATCCGCGGTGGCGACGCCTACTACATCGGCGGGTCCTCGCGCTGCTCGGTCGGTTTCGCCACCACGACCGGCTTCGTCACCGCCGGCCACTGCGGCGCCCTCACCGGCGGCGGCTCGCTGACCGGGTCGAACGGCGCTTCGCTCGGCAGCTGGATCACCTACCGCTTCCCCGGTGTCGACTACGCGGCGGTCCGGACCAACAGCAACTGGACCCCGGTTGCCCAGATGAACAACGGGACCGCGGTGCGCGGCCAGTCGAACGCCGCGACCGGCTCGTCGGTCTGCAAGGCCGGTTCCACCACCGGCTGGACCTGCGGCACCATCGGCGCCAAGAACCAGAGCGTCCGCTACGCCGAGGGCACGGTCAACGGCATGACC
The DNA here is from genome assembly GCF_053586895.1 of Amycolatopsis sp. NPDC003731. Classification (NCBI taxonomy): domain Bacteria; kingdom Bacillati; phylum Actinomycetota; class Actinomycetes; order Pseudonocardiales; family Pseudonocardiaceae; genus Amycolatopsis; species Amycolatopsis sp. NPDC003731. The sequence continues at coordinate 13,704 of NZ_JBSFNC010000045.1, forward strand.
GCGACCAACGTCCGCTCGGCCGCGGGTGACTCGGGCGGCGGCTTCATCGCCGGCAACTACGCGCAGGGCATCCTGTCCGGCGGCAACACGTCCGTGACGTACTTCTACCCGATCGCCGGCGCGCTTTCCGGTACCGGCACCACCCTCAAGACCAGCTGAGCCGGTAAACCGCGGAAGGGCGGGTTCCGGGCGCCTCCAGCGCGCCCGGAACCCGCCCTTCGTTCCTCGCCGCGGGAATGGGAGGTTCGCGGGTCAGACGTTGCTGATCTCCTCGATCAGCCCGTCGACGTCGAAGTGCGCGCTCTCTTCGCCGAGCGGCACCAGTTCGATGGAGGCGTCCAGGAAGCTCCGGACGTCTTCGACCTCGAGCTCGAACGACGCATAGCCGTCCGGTGACTCGATTTCCAGGGTCAGGAAGTCTTCGTCCTCGGAGAGGTCCGGGCGGATCCGGACGTCGCCGAGGCCGGCCGGCTCGTCGAGCCCGGCCACGAGCAGGTCACGCGCGAAGGTCCACTCGATCCACCGGCCGCGCTCGGTCCGGAAGGCCACGGTCACCGCGAAGGGTTCGTGGGAGTGGTAGGACAGGCGCGACAGGACGGGCGTGGTGCTCTCGTTCAGCAGCACGAACTGGCTCTGGTGTACGGCGTCGGTGTGCACGGCCCCTCCTGGAGTCTCGCGGTGGTTCGCGCGGCGCGAACTGTTCGGCAAGGAGATGACCAGGGGGAACGGTCATGACGGAGAAAGTCTCACGTTCACTTGATCGGTTGCATCCGTCCATTGTGGTGTAACACCGGGCACATACCCCTTGCGCTCAGACGGCCACGGGTGGTGACGGTTTGCGCAGTGCCTCCGGCAGTTTCTTCCGCAGCACGAGCAGTGCCGGGACGGCGGACGCGCAGGTCAGGGCCAGGATCGACCAGGTCAGCGCGTTGCTCGTGCTGAGCAGCGCGGCCAGCAGGCCCGGCGCGAGCGCGATGGGCAGGCCCCAGGAGAGCTGGAAGATCGAGCTGGCCCGCCCTTCGGCCCCCGGCGGAGCGGCCGCGGCGGCCGCGGCGGTGGCGGTCGGGCCGAAGAGGGCTTCGGCGATCGAAAAGCCGAGGCTGGTGAGCAGGATCAGCACGGTGGCCACCGGCAGCGGGACGGCGGTCAGCGGGACCAGGAGCGCGAAGCAGATCGCGAAGAGAACGGCGGACCCGATGAGCCCGGCGGTCCGGCTCCGCCCGGCGAGCAGCCCGACGATCGGCCGCTGCCCGGTGACGACGACCACGGTCCCGACGGTGATCGCCGTGCCGGCGATCCACTGTGGACCGTGCAGGAGGTCGCGGACGACGATCGGCAGCACGGAGAACTTGCTCGCGCTGGCGAGGGTGAACGCCATGTGGGTGACGCAGAACCCCGTGAAGGCCCGATCGCCCAGCACCGCCCGCCAGCTCCCGGCCGGTCGTGAGCGGAAAGGAGGGTTAGCACCCGCGTTACCACTCACGACCCGCGGCAGGAGGCGGATCAGCACCGCCGCCACCCCGAAGCTCGCGGCGTTCGCGTACGCGAGCAAGTGGAACGCCCACGGGCTCGTGATCGTCGGCAGCACCGCCATCGCCGCCGCGCCGAGACCCGCCCCCGCGAACCGGCCCATCGTCTGCGTGGCCAGCACACGGTCGGTGTCGGTGCCGGAGGTGAGCCGGGCCACCATCGGCGCGTTGCACGTCCAGAACAGCCGGTCGCCGAAGCCCGCCACCGCCGACACCACGACCACCTGCCAGCTCGTGTGCGCCGGCGGGTAGGCCGCGAACGCGGCGAGCCGCACCAGGTTGCCCGCGATGAGCAGCGCCCGCGGCCCGAAGCGGTCCATCGCCGCGCCGGTGGCCGGGCCGGTGACCAGGGCCAGCAGGGCGCCGGTGGTCAGCGACGCGCCCGCGTCGACCAGGCCCATGCCCTGCCCGTGCACCAGGAACAGCAGGGCGAACGGGACCCACAGCCCGCTGCCCAGCGCGTCGATCAGCGTCGCGGCCAGAAAGATCCGAAGCATGCGTCCCCCAGCGGGACAGCTTACGGGTCGAGCGGCAGCGTGAGCCCCACTTTCACGCGGTCCATCGCCACGCTGGTCGTGAAGTGCCGGACGTTCGGGTTGTCGAAGAACATCCGCCGGGTGAACGCCTCGAAGCCCGCCATGTCCGGGCACGTCACGATCAGCACGAAGTCCGCCGTGCCGGTGACGTAGTAGCACTGCTGGACGGCGTCCTCGGCGAGGACCTGGCGGCGGAACCCGTCGAAGACCGCGAGGTTCTCCCGCTCCATCTCGACCGTGACCACGAACGTCATGCTCAGCCCGAGCGCCTCCGGCGACAGCACCGCGACCTCGCGCTCGATGACGCCCGCCTCGCGCAGCCGCTTGATCCGCCGCTGGACGGCCGCGGCCGAGAGGCCGACCTTCGCGCCGATCGTTTCGGCGATCGTGCGGGCGTCGGCCTGGAGGCAGGCGAGGATGGCGATGTCCAGCTGGTCGAGGTCGGGTGTCCGCACCTCAGCAGGCTAACCGGCACCCCCGACAATTCGCCGCGTGTCACTCCTCCGTGACGTCGCTCACTACTCCGTCCGGGGCGAAGATGAAACAACTTTTTGCGTGAGCTGGAACACAACTGACCGGTCTACCAGGGGGTAGCCCATAGAAGTGGAAGACCAGCCGGTCGCTCCGCCAACCCGCCGGCGTGGGGAGGCTCTCCCGTGCCCGCACCTGCCGCCGTGCTGACCGGTCTCGGTTCGTGGTTGCCGACGAAAGTCCTGGACAACCACGAAATCGCCGCCCGGCTCGACACCTCGGACGAGTGGATCCGGACCCGCACCGGGATCCGCGAACGCCGCGTCGCGGGCCCGGACGAGTCCACTGTGGATCTCGCGGTCGGGGCGGGCCGCGAAGCGCTCGCGGGCACCTCCGCCGACGCCGTCGTCCTCGCCACCTCCACGCCCGACCAGCCCTGCCCGGCCAGCGCACCGCAGGTCGCCGCCCGGCTCGGGCTCGGCACGGCCGCGGCCTTCGACGTCAACGCCGTCTGCAGTGGCTTCGTCTACGCCCTGGCCACGGCCGCCGGGTTCATCGCGGGCGGGCTGGCCGAGCGCGTGCTCGTGATCGGCGCGGACACCTTCACCACGCTCATCGACCCCGGCGATCGCACCACCGTGCCGATCTTCGGCGACGGCGCCGGCGCGGTGCTGCTCCGCGCGGGTGACGCCGACGAGCCGGGCGCGTTCGGCCCGTTCGACCTGCACAGCGAGGGCGAGCACGCCGAGCTGCTGTGGGTCGAGGCCGGCGGCGCGCGGCGGCGGCTGTCCGACCAGCCGGGCGACCGCTTCCTCGCCATGCAGGGCACGGCCGTGTTCCGCCACGCCTGCGCGCGCATGGCCGAGTCGTCGCGCACGGTCCTGGACCGCGCGGGCTGGATGGTCGGCGACGTCGACCGGTTCGTCGGGCACCAGGCGAACATCCGGATCCTCCAGGCCACGGCCAAGCAGCTCGGCATGCCCGCCGACGCCGTCGTCGCCAACATCGACCGGGTCGGCAACACCAGTGCCGCGTCCATCCCCCTCGCCCTGGCCGACGCCCGCGCGGACGGGACGCTCGTCCCGGGCCACCGCGTCCTGCTCAGCGCGTTCGGCGCGGGCCTGACCTGGGGTTCGACCGTGCTGCGCTGGCCGGACCTGGGTCAGCTGTCCTGAGCGCCGGTCGTCCAGGTCGGCGTCGCCTCCTGGCGGCCGCGCAGCGCCAGCTCGCCGTGCTTCTCCCAGTGCGCGGCTTCGCCCGGCAGCGCCGCGGAGACGACGGCGTCGCTGGCGAGCACCCGTGACGGGACGGCCTTGGCGAGTTCGGTGAGCCGCGCGGCCTCGTTGACCGCGTCGCCGATCACGGTGTACTCGAGCCGGCTGCTGGTGCCCAGCTGCCCGGCGAACACCGGGCCGCTCGAGACGCCGACGCCGACTTCGAGCTCGCCGGCCTCGCGGACCGCGTCCCGGATCGCCCGCGCCGCGGCCAGCGCGGCCGTCGGGCCGTCCGCGAGCCGCGTCGGCGCGCCGAAGATGCACAGCGCGGCGTCGCCCTGGAACTTGTTGACCAGCCCACCGCGCGCGTTGACCGCGGAGACGACCGCGGCGAACAGCCGGTTGAGCTTCCCGACCAGTTCCTCCGGCGGCGTGCGGTAGGCCAGCGCGGTCGAGTCGACGACGTCGACGAACAACGCCGTGACCTCGCGGACGTCGCCCGAGAGGGACGCGCCGTACTCCAGCGCGTGCCGGGCGACGTCGGCCCCGACGTGCCTGCCGAACAGGTCCCGCATCCGCGCCTGCTCGCGCAGGCCGGCGGCGAGCTGGTTCACCGACGTCTGGAGCCGGCCGATCTCGCTGGCGTCGTCGACGTCCACGGCGACGTCGTTGTTGCCACGCGCGATCTCGTCGAGCGCCACCCGCAGCCGGTGCAGCGGTGCCGCGACCGCCCTGGCCAGCAGCGCGGTGCCGATCGCGCCGACGGCGAGACCGATCACCGACAGCATGACCAGGCTCGCGGTGTGGTCGCCCGAGCCCAGGTCCGGCGGCGTGGCGACGAGCAGCACGCCCACCAACGGGACACCGCTGGCCAGCGCCCAGGTGACGACCAGCCGGGTCAGCACGGTCACCGGCAGCGAGCCCCGCGGCGGCAGGACGTCCAGCGCGATCGTCATCACCGGCCGCGCCACCCACTCGGCGGCGAGGTAGGTGAGCCCGACCGTGGTGAGCCCGCCGAGCCCGATCACCGTCGCCATGCCCCCGGCGTCGCCGGCCGAGCCGAGCACCCCGGCGAGCACGGTGAGGATGACGGTGCCGATCAGCCAGAGCGTGCCGCTGACCACGGCCATGTCCACCGGCAGCCGCAACGCGCGCCGCGCCTCGCTCACCGACGGCGGGCGCCCCAGCACGAACCAGATGGCGGTGCGGCGCTGCAGCCAGGCGGTCCACAGCGTCCCGGCGAGCAGCGCGGCGGCGACGATGCCGGCGGCGGTCAGGCCGAGCACCCAGCCGCGGTCGCCGACGTCGTTGGGCAGGCCCTGCAGCACGAGCAGCAGGGCGACGACGCCAGACCCGGCCACGCTCGAGCCGATGCCCAGCCCGGCGAAGCCCAGGCTGGTGCGCAACACCACGCGGACGTTCTTCACGGCGATCTTGCGCACGGCGTCGATCGTACGGCCGGAAATGCGTGGCCACCCCCGGTGGCGGCTGGTTACCGTGCGCGGCGAGGCCAAGGGCGTGACGCGGCCCGCCCCGCCTTCGTCAGAAGCGGTACCGCACGATGTGCGCGGTCCGGGCCATGGGCCGGACGACCTTCAGCATCCGCAGCTGGAACCGGGTGATCGGGCCCATCTTGGCCAGCACGTCCGGGGTGGCCCAGTGCGCGGCGTCCAAAGAGGACTCCAGCGTGAGGCCGCAGCGCTCGAGTTCCCGCGGGTCGTCGACACCCCAGTACAGCGTCGCGCCCGCCTTGCGCACCGGCGCGTTGAGCTTCTGGATCTTGATGGCGGTCCGGTTGAAGAGGTCGCAGATCAGCTGGCCGGACGGGAACTTCGCGGCCAGCCGGCCGAACAGTTCGGTGCCGGTCTCGGGCTTCAGGTACATCGTGAGGCCTTCGGCGACGATCAGCGCCGGCCGGTCCGCGGGCACCTGGTCGAGCCACTCGAAGTCGGTCACCGACGAAGCGATGTGCGACTGGTTCGGCGCCTTCGGGTACAGCCTTTCGCGCAGCTCGACGACCTCGGGGTAGTCGACGTCGTACCAGTGGACGGTCTCCGGCGGCGCCAGGCGCTGGAACCGGGTGTCCAGGCCGCAGCCCAGGTGCAGCACGATCGCGTCCGGGTGGGCGCGCAGGTACTCGGCGGCCCAGTCGTCGATCGGCTTGGCCCGCAGCACGACCGAGATCGCGCGGTCGGGGGAGATACCGATCCTGGTGAAGTCGTAGTCGATCCGGCGGACGGCGTCGTCGGCCGCCCGGTCGCCGAGGATCGGGTGGGCGCTGCGGTAGTCGAGCGCGCGGCCGTACAGCGTGGCCAGGTTGGTGGCCTTTTCTCCGGTGAAGCGGACCTTTTCCATTTCAGCGCTCCTCCGCGGCGAAGTCGTGCGCGTAGTTCTTGGCGTCCACCAGGTGCTTGAGCGTCAGCTCGCGGGCGGCGGCGGGGTCGGACCGGCGGATGGCGTCGAGGATGGCCCGGTGGTCGGCGACGGCCTTGCGGATCTGCCCGGGCAGCCGCAGCGCCGCCCGCCGCTCCTCGCCGACCAGCACGAGCACGGACCGGAGCAGCCCGGCGACGTCGTCGTTGCCGGCGTTCTGCGCGATCACCCGGTGGAACTCGGCATCGGCGGCGATGACGTGCAGCATGTCCCCGTCCTCGGCGGCCTGCGCCATCTCGGCGACGTTGTCCTCGAGCCGGCTCACGGTCTTCGCGGAGGCGTGCCGGGCCAGCCGTTCGGCGAGGGTCGGTTCGACCGTCGCCCGGAGGTCGAAGAGCTTCTCGACGAGCTGGTCGTGCTCGGTGAACCAGGTCCGGAGGGGCTGTTCCTGCTGCTCGCGGACGTAGGTGCCGGAGCCGGCGCGGATCTGGACGTACCCGATGGAGTCCAGGACGCGCAGCGCCTGCCGCAGCGAGCCCCGGCTGATCCCGAGCTCTTCGCACAGGACGCGTTCGGCGGGCAGCCGGCTGCCGGGCGGCAGGTCACCGGAGTCGATCCGCGCCCGCAGCCGGTCGACGGTCGCGCTCCAGACCTGCTCGGTGTCCACCCGCTCATCCTCTCAGCTCCCGGAATCGTCGGGGGTGGCTGCCATGATCACGGCATGACCGCGCGATTCAAGGACCTCGCCCTGGACGCGGGCGACCACCAGGCCCTCGCCGACTGGTGGTGCCGCGCCCTGGGCTACCTCCGCCGCGACTCGATGACCGGCGACTCGCGCCCGGCGGACTGGCCGGTGCCGATCGTCGATCCGGTGGGCGACGGCCCCTTGATCTGGATCAACCCCGTGCCGGAGGCGAAGACGGTCAAGAACCGCCTGCACCTGGACGTCTTCACCCCACGGTGAACTCGGGGGTGTCTGACCTGACACATCCGACCCCGTGCGCGTCGCGGGAGTGGCCCACGATGCTTAGGCTCGCTGCGTGAATGCTTCATGACGTGGTGGCACGCCCTGATCGTCGTGGTCGCCGGGGTCTGGGCCGGGACCATCAACGCCGTCGTCGGGTCCGGGACGCTCGTCACCTTCCCGGTGCTCGTCGCGCTCGGGTACCCGCCCGTGACCGCCACCACCTCGAACGCCATCGGCCTCGCGCCCGGGACGATCAGCGGGGCGTGGGGGTACCGGCACGAGGTCACGGGCTACTGGCGGCAGACCGCCAAATTCGCCGTGGCGTCCTTCCTCGGGGCCATCGGCGGCACCATCCTGCTGCTCTCGCTGCCCAAGGACGCCTTCGAAGCCGTCGTCCCGGTGCTCGTCGGGCTGGCCGTGGTCCTGGTGGTCATCCAGCCGCGGGTGTCGAAGTGGGTCGCCGAGCGGCGCGAACAGAACGGGACCGAGCACAAACCCGGGCCGCTGCTGATGTTCTTCATCTTCCTCATCGGCGTCTACGGCGGGTACTTCACCGCCGCGCAGGGCGTGATGCTGATGGCCGTCATGGGGATGCTGCTGTCCGAACCGCTGCAGAAGCTCAACGGCGTCAAGAACGTGCTCGCCGCCGTCGTCAACCTCGTCGCCGGGATCATCTACGCGTTCGTCGCGCCGGTCAGCTGGGCCGTCGTGCTGTGGCTGGCCGTCGGCAGCACCGCCGGCGGCTTCCTCGGCGCGAAGATCGGCCGGAAGCTGTCGCCGGTGGTACTGCGCGGCGTGATCGTGGTGATCGGCGTCGCCGCCGTGATCGAGCTGGTCGTCAAGCAGTTCGCGAGCTGAACTCCCGCGCCGCGGCCAGGAACAGGTCGTTCTCTTCGCGGGTCCCGATGGTCACGCGCACGCCGTCGCCGGCGAAGGGGCGCACCACCAGCTTGCGGTCCAGCGCGTGCTCGGCGAACGGGACGGCCTGGTCACCGAGCGGCAGCCAGACGAAGTTCGCCTGCGTCTCCGGCACCCGGTAGCCCGCCTCCAGCAGCGCGTCCCGCACCCGCGTCCGCTCGACGACGATGTCCTGGCAGCGGGCCAGGAGCTCGTCGGCCGCGTCGAGCGACGCCAGCGCGGCCACCTGGGCCAGCATGTTCACCGAGAAGGCCACGTACACCTGGCGAAGCGCGTCCGCGATCGGCTCGGGTGCCACCGCGTAGCCGACGCGGAGGCCCGCGAGGCCGTACGCCTTCGAGAACGTGCGCAGCACCATGACGTTCGGCCGGCTGCGCGTGTACCCGACGCCGTCGGGCACCTCGGGGTCGGTGACGAACTCCTTGTACGCCTCGTCCAGCACGACCAGCACGTGCTCGGGCACGGCGGCCAGGAACCGCTCCAATTCCGCGCGGCGCACCGCCGTCCCGGTCGGGTTGTTCGGGTTGCAGACGAAGACCACGCGCGTCCGGTCGGTGATCGCCGCGAGCATCGCGTCGAGGTCGAGCTCCTGGCCCTCGGTGATCGGGACCTTCACCGAGACGGCGTTCGCGACCTGCGTGACGATCGGGTACGCCTCGAACGACCGCCAGCCGAAGATGACCTCGTCACCGGGCGCGCACACCGCCTGGATCGTCTGCTGGCACAGCGACACCGAGCCGCAGCCGATCGCGACGCGCTCCACCGGCACGTCCAGCTCGCGCGCCAGCCGCTCGCGCAGTGCCTGCGAGCCGGTGTCCGGGTAGCGGTTGACCCCCGTCGCGGCCTCGGCGATCGCCTGCGCGACGCTCGGCAGCGCACCGCCGGGCACCTCGTTGCTCGCCAGCTTGATCGCGCCTTCGATCGTCCGGCCGGGGACGTATTTCGGCAACGATTCGAGATCGGCACGCGGGGACACGGACGGCATCTTCGGCGCTCCTGGAAATCGACGGGACGACCCCGTCACCGTATCTTTCCCGCCCGCCGCCCCGCGACTCCCTTCGCGCGGTTTCCCCACCGCGACCTGCGTCACCGGGCTTCCTCCCGTTCACCTCCAGGTGATTGAGTGAAGCAATGACGCCGACCTCCACCGTGGACTACCAGCGCACCGACGGCCGCACCCTGCGGCTGACCTTTTCGGAACCCGAAGGCGCGCTGCGCGGCGGCCTGGTGGTGCTGCACGAAGCCGACGGCGTCACCGACGGCGTGAAACTGCTGCTCGCCAGCCTGGCCACCGAAGGCTGGCTGACCGTCACCCCGCACCTGGAGAACGAGGAGCTCACCCAGCAGGACCTCCTGGAAGCGACCGACCGCACCCTCGCCTGGCTGGTCGAGCGAGGTGTCCAGGCCGACCTGCTCGGCGTGATGGGCTTCGACCTCGGCGGCACCGCGGCCCTCGTCGTCGCCTCGCACCGCAAGCTCGGGGCCGCGGTCAGCGTCGGCGGGCAGCAGACCGCCGAACTGCCCGCGCTGGTCGAGATCGCCGGGCGGCTCACCAGCCCGTGGCTCGGCATGTACGGCGACGCCGGCGACGAGGCGGGCGGTGCCGACGTCGAGCGCCTCCGCGACGCCGCCGCGTCGGCGAAGGTCGCCACGAACGTCGTCCACTACCCGGGCGCGAACCACCGCTTCGACGCCGACCCGGGCGCGGCGGCGGAGGCCTGGCAGCGCACGCTCAACTGGTTCGACGCGCACCTGCGGTGAGTGTGGTCGGCACCCACTCCCGGCCGGGGTTCCGTGTCGGTTGCGACCACGGTGACTTCCGGATCCGAGGGATTAGGCTCGGACCGTGACGCACACCGCCGACGCCCCCGAAGTGCTCTGGCGCCCCGAGCCGGGCCACGTTGCCGACACCAAGATCGAAGCCTTCCGCCGGTGGCTGCGCGCCGAGCGCGGCGTCGAGGTGGACGACTACCGCGCGCTGCACGAGTTCTCGGTCGAGCGCGGCCCGGACTTCTGGGCGGCGGTCGCGGACTTCCTCGGCGTCCGCTGGCACGACCAGCCCGGTGAGGTGCTCTCCGGCGGGATGCCGGACGCCGTCTGGTTCGAGGGCGGCACCCTGAACTACGCCGAGCACGCGCTCACCCCCGGCGTCGCGGGCGCCGCTAAGGGCGACGACGAGACGGCGGTGATCTTCCACCGCGAAGACGGCTTCGCGAGCCACCTGACGTACGGCCGGCTCCGCGCGCAGGTCGCCGCCGCCCGGACCGCGTTCCTCGAACTCGGCGTCGGCAAGGGCGACCGGGTCGTCGCGCTCGCGCCGAACTGCCCGCAGACGCTGGTCGCCTTCCTCGCCGCCGCGAGCATCGGGGCGATCTGGTCGTCGTGCTCGCCGGACTTCGGCGTCCGCGCGGTCGCGGACCGGTTCGTGCAGATCGAGCCGAAGGTGCTCTTCGCGGTCAACGCCTACGCGTACAACGGCCGCCAGTTCGACATCCGGACCACGATCGCCGACCTGCAGGCGCAGCTGCCTTCGCTGGCCGCGACCGTGCTCGTCGAGTACGTCGGCGAAGGCCGGATGGACGGCGCTCTCGACTGGGACGAGCTGCTCGCGAAGCACGAAGGCGCGCCGCTGCTGTTCGAGCCGGTCGAGTTCGCGCACCCGCTGTGGGTGCTCTACTCGTCGGGCACCACCGGCCTGCCGAAGGGCATCGTGCACGGCCACGGCGGCATCACCCTCGAGCACCTCAAGGCGCTGGCGCTGCAGACCGACCTCGGCCCCGGCGACCGGTTCTTCTGGTTCAGCACCACCGGCTGGATGATGTGGAACTTCCTCATCTCCGGCCTGCTGGTCGGCACCACGATCGTGCTCTACGACGGCAGCCCCGGCTTCCCGGACCTGAACGCGCTCTGGCACCTGGCCGAGCAGCACCGCGTCACCTACTTCGGGACGTCGGCGCCGTTCATCCAGAGCTGCCTCAAGGCCGGCATCAAGCCCGCCGAGCGCTACGACCTGACCGGGCTGCGCGCGCTCGGCTCCACCGGCGCGCCGCTGAGCGTCGAAGGCTTCCGGTGGATCGTGAACGAGGTCGGGCGCAACGTCCAGATCTGCTCCGTGTCCGGCGGCACCGACCTGTGCGCGGCGTTCGTCGCGTCGGCGCCCGACGTCCCGGTCTGGCTCGGCGAGCTGTCGTGCCCGGCGCTCGGGGCCGCGGTCAACGCCTTCGACGAGGCGGGCAAGGCCGTCGTCGAGGAAGTCGGCGAGCTGGTCATCACCAAGCCGATGCCGTCGATGCCGGTGTTCTTCTGGAACGACCCCGACGGCTCGCGGCTGCGGGAGGCCTACTTCGAGATGTACCCGGGCCGGTGGCGCCACGGGGACTGGATCCGGATCACGAACCGCGGCTCCGCGGTGATCTACGGCCGCAGCGACTCGACGCTCAACCGCGGCGGCGTCCGGATGGGCACGGCCGAGTTCTACCGGGTCGTCGAGGGCTACGACGAAATCGCGGATTCCCTGGTCGTGGACACCTCGGCGGCCGGGAACGAGGACGGGCAGCTGATCTGTTTCGTGGTGCTCGCCGGCGGCGTCGCGCTCGAAGACGTCGAACCGCGCCTGCGCAAGGAGCTGCGTAGCGCACTGTCACCGCGCCATGTACCCGATCGGTTCGTCGTGGTTTCCGAGATTCCTCGTACCTTGAACGGTAAGAAGTGTGAGGTACCGGTGAAGAAGATCCTCGCCGGTGTGGCTCCCGACCGGGCCGTCAGCCGGGACGCGCTGGCCAACCCGGCGGCACTGGCGCCGTTCGTGGAGCTCGCCGGGGGGTAGATGGGGGAAGCATGATCATCCACGGCGGGTTGTACGGGTGGTGACGGGGACACGCGCGCAGATCACCTGGAAGGTGGCGGGGGCCACCACCGTGGGGGTGATCACCTGGGTGACCCGGCTGGCGGGCCTGATGACCCTGGGCTCGATCCTGATCCCGGCCGGGCGGCGCAGCCTGCGCGGGCACCTGGCCGAGTGGCTGGAGCTGCCGCAGGAGGCCACCGTCGCGGCGGCGACCGTGGCGCTGGTCATGGGCGTCCTGCTGGTGCTGCTGGCCGCGGGGCTCCGGCGCCGCAAGCGCCGGGCCTGGCAGCTGGCGGTCGGCGCGACGGTGCTGCTGACGATGTCACACCTCGGGCTCAAGCACGTCTTCGCGGCCGGCCTGGTGTCGGTGCTGCTGCTGGTGGGCCTGATCGCCAACCGGCGCTACTTCGTCGCGAAGCCGGACCCGGTCGTCGGGCGCTGGCGGGCGGTGCGCGTGTTCGTCCAGCTGGCGCTGGCCGGGTTCGTGATCAACGTCATCCTGCTGTCCGTGGCGCCGCGCGCGGCCCTGGAACCGATGGGCTTCGGCGACCGGCTCGCCGAGTCGGCGCTCGCGCTGGTCGCCGCCAGCGGGCCCGCGGTGTTCCACCAGATGTGGCTGGAAGACCTGGTCACCGGCGTCGGGCTGCTGTTCGGCCTCGCCGCGGTGCTCGTGTCGGCGTACTTCCTGCTGCGCTCGGCCGAACCGGCGCCGCGGCTGACCGACGAGGAGGTCGCGCGGCTGCGCCGGCTGCTGGACGAGCACGGCGAGCGCGACTCCCTCGGCTACTTCGCGCTGCGGCGGGACAAGTTCGCGGTGTTCTCCAAGACGGGCAAGGCCGCGGTCACCTACCGCGTGATCGCCGGTGTCGCGCTGTGCTCGGCCGACCCGCTGGGCGACCACGAGGCGTGGCCGGGCGCGATCGAGGAGTACCTGGAGGTCTGCCGGCGGAACGGCTGGACCCCGGCGGCGATGGGCGTCTCCGAGCTCGGCGCGACCGTCTGGGCCCGCTTCGGCTTGGAGGTCCTGGAGATCGGCGACGAGGCGGTCGTCGACGCGGCGGGGTTCACCTTGGCCGGCCGCACGATGCGCGGCGTCCGCCAGGCGGCGGCCCGCACGAAGCGCGCGGGCTACAAGGTGCTGGTGCGCCGCGCCGAGGACCTGCGCCCGGGCGAGCTGGCCGAGCTGGAGGTCCTGGCGGCCACCTGGCGCGGAACGGACACCGAGCGCGGCTTCTCGATGGCACTGGGCCGCATGGGCGACCCGGGGTCGGTCCTGGTGACGGCCGAGCAGGGCGGCCGCGTCCGCGGCGTGCTCCAGTTCGTGCCGTGGGGCAAGACGGGCCTCTCGCTGGACGTCATGCGCCGCGACCGCACGGCCGACAACGGCGTCAACGAGCTGATGATCTCCGAACTCCTCCTGGCGGCCGCTCGCCACGGCGTCACCCAGGTCTCCCTGAACTTCGCGGCGTTCCGCGCGCTGATGGAGCAGGGCCAGCGCATCGGCGCCGGACCGGTCGCCCGCATGTCGGCGAAGGTCCTGCACTTCTTCTCGCGCTGGATCCAGATCGAGACGCTGTACCGCTTCAACGCGAAGTTCCAGCCGCGCTGGGTACCCCGGTACCTGGTGTACCCGGGCGTCCGCGAACTCCCGCGCGTCGGCATCGCCACGTTCGAGGCCGAAGGCCTGGGCGGCCGCTCTCCACGCCTGCTCAGACTGCTGCGGCGGGCGTAAGGGGGGTCCCGTTCCGGGGTGATCGAGGGGTGTGTAACCTATCTGAGCAGTGGTCGTTGGGCCCAGGAGGCTTCGCCTAGTCTGGTCTATGGCGCCGCACTGCTAATGCGGTTGGGGGTAACCCCCCCTCCCGGGTTCAAATCCCGGAGCCTCCGCTGGTACCCGGTTCGCCGGGTGCTAGGTTACAACTGAACACGCGCCCGTAGCTCAGCTGGATAGAGCATCTGACTACGGATCAGAAGGTCAGGGGTTCGAATCCCTTCGGGCGCACGTCTGGTTGAGACAGCAGTACAAGGAACCCCCTGGAAACAGGGGGTTCCTTGCTGTTGCAGGCCGTTGGTGCCGTCGTCAGAAGTTCTTCTTGGACACCGTCCACGGGTACTTCGACGCGAGTCCGGACGGGTCCAGGATGTACGAGCGAGCCGTCGCGTTGCCGTTGAGGACCATGTCGAGGAACTGGACGACCGTCGTCATGCCGTCGGACAGCTGGTTGCCGGTGATGAAGCCGACGTGCCCGGCCTGGGGGTGCACCGCCAGCACCGCGGGCACGGTGGCGAGGTCGTAGTTGGCCCGGGTGTTGTCGTAGGCGATGTCGGACGGGCCGCCGGCCATGAACAACGTCGGTGCGTGGAGCCGGGCGAGCTCGGCCCGGGAGTAGCCGAACGAGCCGTCGGCGAAGAAGCCGCTGTCCAGGGACACCGCGGCGGAGACCCGGCTGTCCTGCGCGGCGACCAGGGCCTCGAGGCCGCCGCACGAGTGGCCGGCGGTCGCCACCTTCGTCAGGTCGAGCCGCTGGGCCAGCGGTGCCCCGGACCGGTTCTGCTCCCGCTCCGCCCACGTGATCGCGCCGGTCAGCAGTGACGGGATGGGGGAGCCGCTCGGCACGCCGTTGGCCGATCCGTTCGCCGAACCCGTGTCCACGACGACGAAGCCCTTCGACGCGATGACCGTCAACGCGCGGGTGACCTCGCTGTTGTCCGTGTGCGCGCAGGCGCCGTTGCCGAACGCCAGCACCGGCATCGGCGCACCCACCGCCTGCGGGTTCGACGGCCGGAACACGGTGTACCGGTTGTCGCCGTACGCGGCCTCCCGGGTGACCGGGAAGTTGTTGTTCACCGCGGGATTGCCCTCCTCCGGCGGGGTCGGCGCCGAGCCGTTGCACGCGACGCCGTTGAGCGTGAACGCCGACGGCGTGGCCGGGCTGCCGCCGGACGTGGCGGTGAACCCGAACGAGACCGTCCCGCCCGTGGCGACCGCGCCGTTCCACGACGCGTTGGTCACCGACACCTGGGTGCCCGACTGGGCAGGGGTGCCGTTCCAGAGCTGGGTGATCCGCTCGTTGCCGGAGAACGTCCACCCCACCTGCCAGCCGGTCACCGGGCTGCCGAGATTCGTGACCGTCACGGCGGCGCCGAACCCGCCTTGCCACTGGGAGCTGACCGTGTAGTCGACCCGGCAGCCGCCGGCGGCCTCCGCCGCGTCCGCGGCCGGGCCGGCCACCGCGGGTGCCGTCGTCACCGCCAAGGCCGCCGCGAAGGCGGTTGTTCGCCGGGCACGGGAACCGGTTGCGCGCATGATGATCTCCTCGTCGACGAGTGGCTGTCCGACTTGGGAGCGCTCCCATTCCCGGTTGGGACTGTGGACTGATTGCGGTACGCCCGTCAAGCAAAGTGTCTGGCGAAGTGCCGGTTTCACCCGGTCGGGCCAGTCGCGGTCGGTTCCGGATACGGCCCGGGTCGGCTGCGCTGCGTTACTGGACTGGACCAGTGCGGCGACTGGACCGAGGGCTGGTCTTGACCACTGGCCACGCTCCGTGGTGACGCTTCCCTAATTGGTCTGGACCACGTAACGTTTGCGCAAACGGCGCAAAACACCGCCCTGGTCCCCGCCGGCGGTGTCGGTGTCCGCCGTCCCTGCACCTGGCTCAAGGGAGAGCGATGTCCAGAAAGAGATGGCACCTCCTCGGTCTTTTCACCGCGGTCGGCGCGATCGCGGTCGGCCTCGTCACCGTGCCGGCGAGTGCCGCCGGTGGCGTCGGCGCCGCCTTCACCAAGGGGTCCGACTGGGGCACCGGGTACGAAGGCAAGTACACGATCAACAACGGCTCCGGCTCGACGCTGCCGAGCTGGACGGTCGAGTTCGACCTGCCGTCCGGCGCGAAGATCTCGTCGCTGTGGGACGGCAGCTACACCGCGTCCGGGCAGCACGTCACCGTGAAGAACACCTGGAACGGCAACGTCGGCAACGGCGGTAGCGCCAGCTTCGGCTTCAACGTCGCCTACTCCGGCACCTACTCGGCCCCGGCGAACTGCAAGCTGAACGGCGGCTCCTGCGACGCCGGCGGCGGCACGCCGACCACCACGCCGACGACCCCGACCCAGCCGACCACCACCCCGACGACGCCGACCACGCCCACCACCCCGACGACGACCACGCCGCCCCCGCCGGGTGGCCTGAAGAACGTCGGCTACTTCGTGCAGTGGGGCGTCTACGGGCGCAACTACCACGTCAAGAACATCGAGACGTCGGGCTCGGCGAGCAAGCTGACCCACATCAACTACGCGTTCGGCAACGTCAAGAACGGTCAGTGCACCGCGAACGACGACCCGTACGCCGATTACCAGAAGACCTACGACGCCGCGGGCAGCGTCGACGGCGTCGCCGACACCTGGGACCAGCCCGTCGCGGGCAACTTCAACCAGCTGCGCAAGCTGAAGAAGCTGCACCCGGGCCTGAAGGTGATCTGGTCGTTCGGCGGCTGGACCTACTCGGGCGGCTTCGGCCAGGCCTCGCAGAACGCGGCCGCGTTCGCGCAGTCCTGCTACAACCTGCTCAAGGACCCGCGCTGGGCGGACATCTGGGACGGCATCGACATCGACTGGGAGTACCCCAACGCGTGCGGCCTTTCCTGTGACACCAGCGGTGCCGCGGCCTACAAGAACCTGATGGCCGCACTGCGGGCGAAGTTCGGCTCGTCGTTCCTCATCACCTCGGCGATCACCGCGGACGGCAGCAACGGCGGCAAGCTCGACGTCGCCGACTACGGCGGCGCGGCGCAGTACATCGACTGGTACAACGTGATGACGTACGACTACTTCGGCGCCTGGGCGGCGCAGGGTCCGACGGCCCCGCACTCGCCGCTGACGAACTTCAACGGCATCCCGACGCCGGGCTTCTACTCCGACGCGGCCATTCAGAAGCTCAAGAGCAAGGGCGTCCCGTCGAGCAAGCTGTTGCTGGGCATCGGCTTCTACGGCCGCGGCTGGACCGGCGTCACGCAGGACGCCCCGGGTGGTACCGCGACCGGCCCCGCGCCGGGCACCTACGAGCAGGGCATCGAGGACTACAAGGTCCTGAAGAACACCTGCCCGTCGACCGGCACCTTCGCCGGCACCGCGTACGCCAAGTGCGGCAGCAACTGGTGGAGCTACGACACCCCGGCGACCATCGGCGGGAAGATGTCCTACGCCAAGCAGCAGGGTCTCGGCGGCGCCTTCTTCTGGGAGCTGACCGGGGACACCACCGGCGGCGAGCTCATCACCGCGATGAAGAACGGCCTGTCATGACGCGCCGGTGGTTGCCCGCACTCGGGCTGGCGGCCGCTGCCGCCACGATCGGCGCGATGTTCGTGATCGCACCCGCGAACGCGGCGGGCGGCGTGTCCGCGACCTTCTCGAAGGGCTCCGACTGGGGCACCGGGTACGAAGGCAAGTACACGATCGCCAACGGCTCGGGCTCGACGTTGCCGAGCTGGACGGTCGAGTTCGACCTGCCCAGCGGCGCGAAGATCTCCTCGCTGTGGGACGGCAGCTACACGGCGTCCGGCCAGCACGTCACGGTGAAGAACACGTGGAACGGCAACGTCGGCAACGGCGGTAGCGCCAGCTTCGGCTTCAACGTGACGTACTCCGGTTCGTACGTCGCGCCGTCGAACTGCAAGCTGAACGGGGGGTCGTGTGCCGCCGGGGGCACACCCCCCACGACCACGACGCCTCCTACGACGACGACCCCGCCGACGACGACCACCCCGCCCCCGCCGGGCGGCCGCGGTGCGCCGTACCTGTACATGGGCTGGGGCAGCCCGCCGAACCCGCAGACGGTGATGAACGCGACCGGGGTCAAGTGGTTCACCATGGCGTTCGTCAACGCCTCCGGTGGCTGCAACCCGGCGTGGGACAGCAGCCGGCCCCTGCAGGGCAGCGCGGACGCCACCGCGATCGCGCAGATCAAGGCGGCGGGCGGCCAGATCGTCCCGTCGTTCGGCGGCTGGAGCGGCAACAAGCTCGGCCCGAACTGCTCGACGCCGGCCGCGCTGGCCGGCGCCTACCAGCAGGTGATCAACGCCTACGGGCTGAAGGCGATCGACATCGACATCGAGAACTCCGACGAGTTCGAGAACGAGGCCGTGCAGGACCGCATCCTGAACGCGCTGAAGATCGTCAAGCAGAACAACCCGGGGATCCAGACGATCCTGACCTTCGGCACGTCGACGACCGGCCCGAACTATTACGGCAACCGGCTCATCGACCAGTCGAAGGCGCTGGGCGCGAACGTCGACGTGTTCACGATCATGCCGTTCGACTTCGGCGGCGGCGCGAACATGTACAACAGCACGGTGAGCGCGGCGAACGGCTTGCGCGACAAGCTGAAGTCGACGTTCGGGTGGAACGACGCCACGGCGTACGCCCACCTCGGCATCTCGGGCATGAACGGCCTGTCCGACCAGCAGGAGCTGACGGACCTGTCGACCTGGACCCAGATCACCAGCTGGGCCAAGTCGAACAAGATCGCCCGCCTGGCGTTCTGGTCGGTCAACCGCGACCGGGGCTGCCCCGGCGGCGGCGTCCAGTCGGCGTGCAGCGGCATCGCCCAGAACGACTGGGACTTCACGAAGGTGACAGCGGGCTTCTGACGCTGTCGTGACGGCCTCCTTGCCCGCTCCCCGGGCGGGCAAGGAGGCCTTCTTCATGACATCTTGACGGCGTCCCCGATCGCCTGGTCCAAAATGGACACACCCAGCGAGATCTCTTCTTCGGACGCCGTCAGCGGCGGCGCGATCCGGAACACCCCGCCCATCCCGGGCAGCTGCACGATGTTCATGTGCAGCCCGAGCTCCAGGCAGCGCTGGGTGACCCGCGCGCCCAGCTCGTCCGAGCTCCGCTTGGTCTCGCGGTCCACCACCAGCTCCAACCCGGCCAGCAGGCCGCGCCCCCGGATGTCGCCGACGACCTCGTGGCGAGTCGCGATCTCCTCCAGGCCCCGGCGCAGCAACGCGCCCAGTGACAGCGCCCGCTCGTCGAGCCGGTCGCGGGTCAGCACGTCCAGCACGGTGTTGCCGACCGCCGCCGGGAGCGGGTCCGAGACGTGCGTCGTGAAGAACAGGTACCCGCGGTCGTGGGCCTCCTGCTCAATGGATGCGCTGGTCAGCACCGCGGCGAGCGGGAGCCCGGCGCCGAGCGTCTTCGACAGCGTCAGGATGTCCGGGACGACGCCGTCGCGCTCGAACGCGTACCAGTTTCCGGTGCGGCACAAGCCCGTCTGGGCTTCGTCGAGGATCAGCAGCATGCCGCGTTCCCGGCACTTTTCGGCCAGCGCGGCGAAGTAACCCGGCGGCGGCTCGATGATCCCGCCCGAGCTCAGGATCGGCTCGGCCAGGAACGCGGCCAGGCTGCCGACCGACTGCGCGTCGATCAGCTCGAAGCCGAAGTCCAGCTGGCGACGCCAGTCCAGCGCACCGGACGCGTCGGTGAAGTCCGGGCGGTAGGCGTTCGGCGCCGGGATGGCGAAGTTGCCGGGTGCGGCCGGCCCGTAGCCGCGACGGCCCGCGCTGTAGGTCGCACTCGCCGCCGCCTGCGTCATGCCGTGCCAGGAGCGCGCGAACGAGACGATCTCGTGCTTGCCGGTGACCAGCTTGGCCATCCGGACGGCGGCCTCGTTCGATTCGGCGCCCGTGGTCAGCAGCAACGCCTTCTCGAGCGGCGCCGGCAGCGTGCCGGCCAGCCGGCGCGCCAGATCGACGACCGGGCGGCTCAGCATGCCGCTGAACAGGTGGTCGAGCTTGCGCACCTGCCGCTGGACGGTCTCGACGATCTCCGGGTGCGCGTGCCCGAGGATCGCGCTCATCTGGCCGGAGGTGAAGTCGAGGATCCGGCGGCCGTCCTCGGTGACGAGGAAGCTGCCCTCGGCGTGGTCGATGATCTCGCGGGTGAAGGCGCCGCCGTAACGCACGAGGTGCCGGTCGACGTCACCCCAAAAGGTGTCAGCCATGGCTTCGACGGTAAGTCCGGGGCGAGCGACACGTCCATCTCACAATTCCGGCTTCCTTGTTCGGTTTTGCCGCACAATCGGCGGATGCTGAACCCGTGGCGCCTGCGCCTGCTGAGCCGGCTCGACACGCTGGGCACGGTTCGCGCGGTGGCGCAGGACGCGAACCTGAGCGCGTCGAGCGTGTCGCAGCAACTGGCCGTCCTCGAAGCGGAAACCCGCACCCAGCTGCTGGAACGCACCGGCCGCCGGGTCCGCCTCACCCCGGCGGGCCTGATGCTCGCCCGCCGGGCGCGCGTGATCCTCGACCACATGGACACGGTCGAGGCGGAACTGCGCAGCCTCGGCGACGAGCCGGCCGGCCTGGTCCGGCTCGGCGCGTTCCAGAGCGCGATCCACACCCTGGCCGTCCCGGCGGTGAGCCGGCTGGCGCACCCGGACCTCGAGGTCCAGCTCCTGGAGCTGGAACCGCACGAGAGCATCCCGGCCCTGCGCGGCGGCGACGCCGACGTCATCATCACCACGACCGACTTCGTCGAGCTCCCGCTGGGCCCGGATCTCGACATCGTCCCGCTGGCCACGGACCCGATCGTGCTGGTGACCCCGCCCGACGCCCCTCGTGGCCCGGCGGTCCTGTCGGCCTACGCGGACGCGGCCTGGGCGCTGGACATGCCGCAGTCGTACATGGCGAACCTGACGCTGCGCCTGTGCCGCGAGTCGGGCTTCGAGCCGCGGGTGGTGTGCCGCTTCAGCAACTACCTGATGACGCTCCAGCACGTCGAAGCCGGCTTGTCGATCGCCCTGCTGCCGGGCCTGGCGGTGGACGGCCGGTACCGCGTGGCCACCCGCGAGCTGGCCACCCCGGTGACCCGCACGATCGTGGCGGCCACCCGCCGCGGATCCCCACCCCGCGCGGCGGTCAACGTGGTCCTCGAAGCCCTGCGGCAGCTGCCCGACCTGGCCGAGCGGGTCAGACTTCGGTCTTCTCCTTGACCGGCAGGGCCGGGCTCGCGCCCCAGGCCAGTTCGGTGACCACCCGCGCCGCGGCCGGGACCGCGGCCCGGACCGCCGCCGACAGGCCGAGGCCGCCGTCGACGCACGCCGGTTCGCAGCTCAGGACCAGGACCCGGCCCGCGTCGCCGCCCAGGAGCCGGAGGAGGCGGACGACCGCGTCGCCGGGGAGGTCGTGCGTGTCGGGCGCCGAGGCCAGGGAGAGCGTGCCCGGGGCCTCGCCGTGCGGGGTGGCGTCGAGCAGGATCGTCGTGTCGTAGCCGCCGGTCAGGTCGTACGCCAGGTGGACAGTGGCGATGTCGTAGTCGGCGATCTGCACCCACGGCGGCAGGCCCGCCCGGTCCAGTTCCCGGAGCACTTCGACGCCGAAGCCGTCGTCGTGCAGGAAGACGTTGCCAATACTCGCGACCAGGACTCGTGGCCTCATTGCGCAACCTCCTGGGGTGCCCACCCAGGCTAGAACTGTGAATTGGATCACACAATAGCTGATTCATTCGGGGCTTCGCCCCGGCCGGGGGCTTCGCCACCCGGACCCCCGAAAAGCGGTCAGTGTTGGTGCTCCCGCTCGTCCTGCACGGTTTCGGCCCGCGCCAGCCACAGTTCGGCCTCGTGAGCCGCCCCTCGTGCCCGCAGCATGCGCGCCAGGCTGAGCATGCCCTGGACGTCGCCGGTCTCGGCGGCGCGGCGGAACCACAGCTCGGCCGCCGCCAGGTCCTCGCGGTGCTCGGCGAGGTGGCCGAGGTTCGTCAG
This sequence comes from Amycolatopsis sp. NPDC003731, assembly GCF_053586895.1. Classification (NCBI taxonomy): domain Bacteria; kingdom Bacillati; phylum Actinomycetota; class Actinomycetes; order Pseudonocardiales; family Pseudonocardiaceae; genus Amycolatopsis; species Amycolatopsis sp. NPDC003731. The sequence continues at coordinate 35,316 of NZ_JBSFNC010000045.1, forward strand.
GGCCGGGACGCTGCCGTGCTCGGCGGCCTTGCGGTACCACGCCGCGGCTTCGCCCTCGTCGCCGCGGTTGCGGGCCAGGACGCCCAGGTTGGTCATCGCCGCCGGGTCGCCGTGCTCGGCCGCCTCCAGGTACCAGTTCTCCGCCTCTTCGACGTCGCCGCGGCGGTGCAGCAGCAGCCCTAGGCGGGTGATCGCCTCGAGGTGACCGCCCTTCGCGCCCTGGCGGTACCACGATTCGGCGTCGCCCGGGCGGCCCAGCCGCTCGGCCTGCCTGCCGAGCTGGCAGGTGGCCGCGAGGTCCCCGGCCTGGACCGCGGACCGCCACCAGTGGCCCGCCTCGGCGGCCTGGCCGCGGTCGCGCAGCACGAGACCCAGGTCGATCATCGCGCCGGTGAAGCCCGCCTCGGCGGCCTGCCGCAGCCACGACTCGGCCTCTTCGCCCCTGCCCTCTTCCCGCAGGAGACGGCCCAGCGCCGCCATCGAGGGCAGGTCGCCGGTCCGGGCCGCCTCGCCGTACCAGTGCCGGGCGTCTTCGCGCTTGCCGCGCCGCTCGCAGGACTTGGCCAGGTGCTGCATCCCGTGCGGCTCGCCGGCCAGCGCGGCCTCGTGGTACCAGCGCTCGGCCTCGTCCTGCGCGCCGCGTTCGGCGAGGAGGAGGGCCAGCGCCGTCATCGAGACGCGGTCGCCGCCCATCGCGGCCTTGCGGTACCACGACTCGGCCTCGGCCAGCTCTCCGCGCTCGCGCATCGCCAGGCCCATCCGGGCCATGGCGACGACGTTGCCGCCCTCGGCGGCTTTGCGCTGGAAGAACTCGTCGAACTTCTTGAGCCGGCCGGGCATCGGCTGCTCCCTCCGGATGGGTCCTGCTCCGGTAGTCGCAGAAGATCGGCTCCGTGTGACAGCTCCGCCGTGGGTGGGCGACGTCACATTCGCGCCAGGTCGTCGTGTCGGCGCGGTTGTCCCGCGCCGGCAGAGGTGAGACTACGCCGCGCGACCGCGCAGGTGAGAGGAGAAAATCGTGGCGGCCCGGGGTTTTCGGCTGAGCGTGACGCAGCGAACTCTGCTGGTAATCGCGATTCTGGCCGTCGCGCTCTTCGGGTACTGGGCGACGAGAGGCGCGGGCGCGGCCCCGCCGACGTCGGGCGCACCGGTGCCGGTCAGCGCGGCCGACGCGCAGAAGCAGCTCGGCGAGCTGACCATCGCCGCGCGGACCTCCATGGACGGCTATTCGCGGGAGAAGTTCCCGCACTGGGACAGCCAGGGGTCAGGTTGTGACACCCGCGAAGTCGTCCTCAAGCGCGACGGCAAGGACGTCAAGACCGACAAGGACTGCAAGGCGCTGTCCGGCACCTGGACCAGCGTCTACGACGACGAGACCTGGACCAAGCCGACCGACCTCGACATCGACCACATGGTGCCGCTCGGGCAGGCGTGGGCGAGCGGCGCGAAGTCGTGGACGACCGAGAAGCGCGAGCAGTTCGCCAACGACCTGACCCGGCCGCAGCTGTTCGCCGTGACCGACAACGTCAACCAGCAGAAGAGCGACAAGGCGCCCGACCAGTGGAAGCCGCCGCTGGTGGCCTTCTGGTGCACCTACGCGACCGACTGGATCGTCGTGAAGCACTACTACGGGCTGACGATCACGCAGGCCGAGAAGACCGCCTTGACCGACATGCTGCGCCGCTGCTGAGCTGGCCGCGTGACGACTTTCGCGCTGATCCACGGAGGCGGCGGCAGCGGCTGGGACTTCCACCTGCTCATCCCCGAGCTCGAGGCCCGCGGGCACGACGCCGTTGCCCCCGACCTGCCGATCACCGACCGGGCGGCCGGGCTGGCCGAATTCACCGAGACGGTGCTGGCCGCGCTGGGCGACCGCACGGACGTCGCCGTCGTCGGCCATTCGTACGGCGGGTTCACCGCGCCGCTGGTCGCCGCGAAGGTCCGGGCGCGGCTGCTGGTGTACCTGGCCGGGATGGTCCCGGCGCCGGGGGAGCAGCCCGGGCAGTGGTGGGGCAACACCGGTTTCGAGTCGCCGAAGGGCCTGAGCGAAACCGAGCAGTTCTTCAACGGCGTCCCGCCGGAGCTGGCCGAGGCGTGCCAGGCGCACGGGCGCGAGCAGGTCAGCAAGGAGTGGGACGAGCCGTGGCCGCTCCCGGCCCACCCGGACGTGCCGACCCGGGTGCTGCTGGCCCGCGACGACCGGTTCTTCGTCCCCGACTTCCAGCGGCGGGTGGCCCGCGAGCGCCTCGGCGTCGAGCCGGACGAGCTCGACGGCCCGCACTGCGTACCGCTCAGCCACCCCGGTCCGCTGGCCGACCGCCTGGTGAGCTACCTCTGATTGCGCCGATCGGCGCTTAAAGGTCTAGACCTATTGACTGTGTGGTCCAGGCCACTTGCGGTCTGGACCAGCGGCGAACCCGCTCGCGTCACCTCCACCCGGTCCCCACCACGGAGGTTCCATGCGTCTCGCGCACGTCCTCGCCCTGGCGGCCCTCGCCGCCGGCAGCCTGCTCGTCGCCCCCGCCGCCGAGGCCGCGACCCTGCCCGCGTGCCAGCACTTCTACTCCGGCCCGATCCCCGACCGCCCGGTCACCGGCGGGCACGGCCCCGGCACGCTCGTCGGCGCCGTGGACGTCGGCAACCGCCTGCCCGCGCCCGGCTCGGTCAGCGGGGGACTGGGCAGCGACGGCAGGGTCACCTTCACGTTCGCCCGGGTCGCCGGCGCGAAGGCCTACCGGGCTTTCCGCAACGGTCAAGCCCTGCAGTGGATCAGCGACTGGGGCCAGCCGACGCTCACCGTCACCGACGCCAGTCCCTGCCAGAACGCGAACTACCAGCTCTACGCGATGACGGCGGAGGACAACTCCCCGGGCTCGCTCGGCCAGATATCCACCGCCTACCGCCTCGACGGCGCGAACCGGCTCGCCGCCTACCGGATCCCGGCCGGCACCACGCTGAACTACCGCGTCACGGCGTACAACGACGTCGCCCAGACCGCCCTCGGCTACCAAGCCGGGCCGGGCTTCTGCGCGGTCGACGCCCGGATCGTCCCGTGGGGCACCCGGTTCTCCGTGCCCGGCTACGGCGAGTGCTACGCGGCCGACATCGGAAGCTGGATCAAGGACGACATCGTCGACGTCTGGCTGCCCGGATCGCAAGCCGACGCCTGGGGCATCCAGCGGCTCACCCTCACCGTGCGGTAGACCACCTGGCCGCCGAAAGGCCGTGACGGCCTCCTTGCCGACGTCCCCCATCTGCCCCGGCAAGGAGGCTTTCACGGGGGTCCGGGTGGCGGAGCCCCCGGCAAGGAGGCTTTCGCGGGTCACCAGCGGTCGAGGTGCAGGACCTCTTCGAGGGGCTGGCGCGCCGCCGGCTTGAACGTCTCGCCCGTGTAGAACGCCGTCGGGATCAACGCCGCCTGGTGGACGTTCTTCGGCAGCTCCAGCACCTCGGCCGCCTCCTGCTCGTACTTCAGGTGCAGGGTCGTCCACGCCGTCCCGAGCGTCACCGAGCGGGCCGCCAGCATGTAGTTCCACACCGCCGGCAGCAGCGACGCCCACAGCCCCGCCTGGTTGCCGGCCGGCAGTTCCGACGACGGCGTTTCCAGGCAGGGGACGACCAGCACCGGGACGTCGCCCATCCGGTCGGCCAGGTAGGCGACGCTGTCGCCGACCCGCTGCTGGACCGCGGCCCGCGCCGGGTCGTCCGCGAACAGCTTGCCCGCGGCGTTCGGCGACTCGAGGTACTCGTGGCACGCCCGGCGGTAGATCTCGCCGAGCGCCGCCCGCTGGCCGGCGTCGGTGACGACCAGCCACTGCCACCGCTGGGTGTTCGAACCGCTCGGCGCCTGGAGCGCGACCTGCACGCAGTGCTTGACCAGGTCGAGCGGCACCGGGCGCTCGAGGTCGAGGCGCTTGCGGACGGTCCTGGTCGTGGTCAGCAGCTCTTCGGGCGTCATCATCGGCCCATCATGCCGGGCTCACCAGCGATCGTGCACCAGCGGCCGGATGAGCTCGTCGTAGGTTTCGCGCACGCCCGCCAGCGCTTCCGAAGACAGGGGCGGGAGGGACGCCGCCGCTGTGTTCGCCGAAGCCTGCTCGGCGTTGCGGGCGCCCGGGATGACCGTGCTGACCCCCGGCTGGTCGATGATCCAGCGCAGCGCGAACTGGGCGAGCGTCTGGCCGGACGGCACGAGCCCGCGCAGCCGTTCGACGGCCTCCAGACCCACGTCGTAGGGCACGCCGGAGAACGTCTCGCCGACGTCGAACGCGTCGCCGTGGCGGTTGTAGTTGCGGTGGTCGTTCTCGGCGAACGTCGTCTGCGCGGTGTAGCGGCCGGACAGCAGGCCGGACGCCAGGGGCACGCGCGCGATGATCCCGGCGCCCGCCTCCGCCGCCGCGGGCAGCACGCGCTCCAGGGGCTTGAGCCGCAGGCAGTTGAGGATGATCTGGACGGACGCCACGTTCGGCCGGGCCAGCGCGGTCAGCGCCTCTTCACAGGTCTCGACGCTGACGCCGTACGCCTTGATGCGCCCCTCGTCGACCATCGCGTCGAGGGCGTCGTACACCGCGTCGGAGGAGTACACCGGCGTCGGCGGGCAGTGCAGCTGGACCAGGTCGAGCGTGTCGACGCCGAGGTTGCGGCGCGACCGGTCGTTCCACTCGCGGAAGTTCTCGGCGACGTAGTTCTCCGGCACCTGCTCGACCCGGCGGCCCATCTTGGTGGCCACGAAGATGCCCCCGCGCTCGGCGAGGAACCGGCCGACCAGCCGCTCGCTGCGGCCGTCGCCGTAGACGTCGGCGGTGTCGAAGAAGGTGACACCGTTGTCGGCGGCCGCGTGCAGCACGGCCAGCGCGTCGTTCTCGTCGACCTCGCCCCAGTCCGCCCCGAGCTGCCAGCAGCCGAGCCCGACGACGGACACCTCACGGCCCAGGCGGGCGATCTTCCGGTTCTCCATGCCGCGATCCAAGCACACGACCGGCGCCTATGATCGGCCGTCATGGCGATGACTGCGGGTCCGGAGGGACTGGGGACCCGGATGCGTCACGTCCTCGAAATCCTCGACGGCGACGTGGCGCGCTTCCTCGCCGACATCGGCCTCGACGACTACCGGCCGCGGTACTCGCCGGTGGTGCGGGCGCTGCTCGCGCGCGGCCCGCTGGCCATCCGCGACCTCGCCGGGGAGATGCGCGTGACGCACTCGGCGGCCAGCCAGACCGTCGCGCAGATGAACCGGGCCGGGTTCGTCAGCCTGGAGCCGGGCGCCGACGCCCGCCAGCGGATCGTGTCGCTCACGCCGCGGACGCGCGAGCTGCTGCCGCTGATCGAGGCGGAGTGGACGGCGACGACCGAGGCGACGGAAGCGCTGGAAGCCGAGCTACCGTACTCGCTGCGGGCCCTGCTGGACGCGCTTATGGCGGCCCTGGAGCGCAAGCCGTTCCGGGAGCGGATCGGCGAGACCGATGCCGCGCGCGAACTGCGCTGATCAAGCGTCCGGCAGCGCGAACACGGCCCAGACGTACTTGCCGCCGGGGCAGCGTTCGAAGCCCCAGTCCAGCGACAGCGCCTGGACCAGGACGAGCCCCCGGCTGCGCGCCTCCGCCGGGGACGGCGCGCGCAGCTCGGGCAGCATCCGGCCGGTGTCGTGCACCCGCAGTGTCAGCCGGCCGTCGGTGTACTCCAGTTCGAGCCGCTGGGGCCGTTCACCGTGCTCGAAGGCGTTGGTGACCAGCTCCGACGTCGCCAGCAGGACGTCTTCGAGCTGCTGCTCCCGCACGCCGAGGCGCAGCAGCGCCGTCCGGACCTCGTGCCGGGCCAGTGCCGGAGCCGTGACGTCGGCCGGGAGGAGCACCCTCAGCGGGGCGGCCGCCGCGGCGGAACGCTGCGGCATTCTCGACGTCGTCATCCGGTCCCCCTCCCAGTGAGTTCGGTACCGCCCGCCAAGTACCCAAGTGGCGGATGGGCTAATCAGGTGCCGTCGGCCAGCTCGGATTCGTCCAGGCCGGACCGCAGTTTCTTCAGCGTCGCGGCCAGCAGCCGCGACACCTGCATCTGGGACACCCCGACGCGGCGGGCGATGTCCGACTGGCTCATCCCCGAGCCGAACCGCAGCGCGACGATCTTGCGCTCCCGCTCCGGCAGGCTCTCCAGCATCGGGCGCAGTGCCTCGCGCAGCTCGGCCTGGCCGAGCTCGGCGTCCGGCGCCCCGAAGCGCGTGTGCGCCGCGTTCTCCAGCAGGTGGTCCAGCGACGCGCCGTAGCGGCCCTGACCGGCGCGTAGCCCCTCGTAGACGTCCTCGATGGGCACTCCGAGCCGCCCGGCGATCTCGCTCGGCTTCGGCGCGCGCGAGAGCTGCACGGTGAGCTCCTCGCGCGCGGCGGAGATGTTCGCGTTCAGCTCCTTGAGCCGTCGCGGCACCCGCACCGACCAGCTGTTGTCCCGGAAGTGGTGCCGCAGTTCCCCGGAGATCGTGGGGACGGCGAACGCCAGGAAGTCCGTTCCCTGTTCGGGGTCGAACCGGTCGACGGCGTGGATCAGCCCGACCGTGGCGATCTGGACCAGGTCCTCCATCGCCTCGTCCCGGTTGCGGAACTTCCGGGCCAGGTTCCGCGCCAGCTCCAGGTGCGCGCGCACGAGGGTGTCGCGGATGCGCTCGCGCTCCGGCGAGCCCGCCGCCGCGGCGGCGAGTTGGCGGAACAGCGTGCCGACGTCGAGGTCGCCCTCGCTGCTCCCGGCGGGATCGCTCACGAGTCCGCCGCCTGGCTCTCCCGGACGAGGTCCACTCGCGACAGGTAGCGGCCGTTCTCCGGCGTGATCGTGCGCTCGGCCGACGTCGCGAGCGCCGTCAGCAGCTGCCACGACAGGCCGGCGTCGTCCTCGTGGTCGGCGCTGTCGGCCAGCACCGACACCGAGACCTCGATGCGCGGCCCGTTCCAGGAGAAGACGCAGGTCAGCCGGCCGTCCGAGCTGGCGGGGAGCAGCAGTGAGCACGCTTCGTCCACCGCCATCCGGAGGTCCTCGACGGCGTCGAGGTCGAAGTCCTGGCGCATCGCGATGTCGGCCACGATGGTCCGCAGCGTGGGCACGACGTGCGGGATCGCGGCCGTCCGCACCTCGATGACCTGCGCGCCTTCCGGGACGAGCGGGGCGTTGTCCTCCACGTTTGTTCCTTTCTCCGCACTCGCGCTGCCGGGGATCGGCGGTCTCTGCCACGCCCGGTCAGCGAGATGCCCGTGGGGTGAGCAAACCAAACCCGGGTTTGATCCGCTCCACCGGCGGGCATGTAGCGGTCGACATGCTGATCCTGGGAAAGGCGGGGACGACATGGCTGACGTGAGCCGGCTGCCCAACGTGGTTGCTGAAGAGTGGGAATGGCAGCTGCGCGGCTCGTGCCGGGGTGCGGACAGCAGCCTGTTCTTCCACACGGACAACGAGCGGGGTTCGGCGCGGGAGCGGCGCGAGTCGCGCGCCAAGGCCATCTGCCAGACCTGCCCGGTTCTGGCCCAGTGCCGCACGCACGCGATGACCGTACAGGAGCCGTACGGCATCTGGGGCGGCCTCGGCGAGATCGAGCGGCGGCAGTTGTTCCTGCGCCAGCGCAGGGCGGCGCGGAAGGCCGTCAGTGCGCACTGAGCAGAGCGCTGAGCAGGCAGGATTTGATCGCCGGTGAGCAGTACACGCGAAAGGGCGGCGGCCGTGGCGGGTGCGGTCGCTTCCTGGGTTAGGGTTGGCCCCGGAGTTGCCTTGACCGTGCCAGGCGCGAGCTTTGGAAAGGCACGGTGACACGGTTGCCGCTTGAGACAACAGGCGCGTACCCGGCGCAGGAGCAGCGCCTGACGAGGAGAAACTGCATGCCCGCAGCCGACCAGAACGCCACCCCGCCCGGGTTCGGCATCACGCTGGACACCGACGCGACGGAACCCCGGGTGGTGGTCACCGGCGAGCTCGACCTGCTGACCAGCCCGCAGCTGCAAGAGGCCCTGGCGGGGCTGATCGCGGACAAGCGCGCGCAGCGGGTCGTGGCCGATCTGACCGGGGTGACCTTCTTCGATTCCTCCGCGCTGAACGTGGTGCTCCGCGCACAACGCCAGGCCGGCGAGCAGGACGTCGAACTCGCGGTCGTCCCGAGCCCCGCGGTGAGCCGCGTGATCGAGCTCACCGGCGTGGCCGAACACCTGAGCGTGTCGGAAGACCCCCAAGCCTGACCGCCCGCTACGGTTCCGCGGACTGATTTTCGTTCGCGGACCTGGGGGCGGCACGATGATGGGGCGGACGCACGCCCTGACCGGCTGGTGCGCGGGCTTGGCCCTGGCGCCCGCGGTGGGGGCGGGTTCGGTGCACCAGGCGGTCGTCTTCGCGGCGACCACGGCGGGGTTCGCCCTGCTGCCCGACCTCGACCACCCCGGAGCGAGCGCGTCCCGCCTCCTCGGCTGGCTGACGGGCGCGTTGTCCTGGGTGCTGCGCCGCGTCTCGGCGGGCTTCTACGCGCTGACGAAGGGCCCGCGGGACGAGAAGGTCTCGGGCAAGCACCGCCACCTGTCCCACACGGTCCTGTTCGCGGCCGGCCTCGGCCTGCTGACGTCGTGGGGCACGACGGAAGGCGGCCCGTGGGCGGTCGTCGGCGTGGTCGTCTTCGGCCTGATGCTGGCCGAAGGCGCCCTGGGCGACTGGCTCCTGCCGGTGAGCGGAGCGGCGGTGGCGTGGTGGTTCTTCACGGCCCCACCCGATCGAGCGGGTGAACTGGAGTCCATTTCGGGCTGGCTCGGGATCGCGGTGGCGGCCGGGTGCCTGACCCACTGCCTGGGCGACGCCCTGACCGAGGCCGGGTGCCCGTTCCTGTTCCCGATCCCCATCGCGGGCGAGACGTGGTACGAGATCCGGCCACCCCGGGTGTTGCGCTTCCGGACCGGCAAGAAGGTCGAGAAGCGGCTGATTTTCCCGGTGTTCGCGCTGCTCGGGGTGCTGCTGGTGCCGGGCGTGTGGGAGCACACGGTGAGCACGTTCGAGCGGCTGTTCATCCCGCCGACGAGCCAGCGGGCGACCACGCCTTGAGCCGTTCCGCCGCGGCGGCGGTGTCGGTGTAGTCGCGGGAGCGGGCGATCAGCCCGTCCCGGATGGTGAGGACCATGACGTAGGAGACGGCGAAGGCCGTATCGCGGACCTCCTGGTGCAGGTCGAACTCGGCGACCAGGGTGCCGGGGTCGTTCGTTTCGTGGACCACGACGTTCTCGGCCTTGGTGATCCGCCGTGACTCGGCGGCGGCGCGAAAGCGGCGGCGCAGCTCTTCGCGGCCCTCGGTCACGCGAGGCACGCCCGGGAGGGTGAACGGCATCTCGAGGACGACGTCTTCGGCGTACAGGTCGGCGAGGTCGTCCCAGCGGTTCTCCACCGAGGCGGCGAGGAACCGGTCGAACACCGCCCGTGTGAGCTTCGAAGCGGCCGAAACGTTCGGGTAGTCGCGGTAGGAGGTGATTTCGCCGTCCGAGACCGTCACGATCCCGACCGAAGACGGGAGCTCCACACCCGGGCCCTTGACGACCACCTCCACCACGAACCCCGACTCCGAGAGGGTCGTCGTGACCCGCGCTCCCGTCAGGCCCGCCGCCCGGGCCCGGGTGCCGCCGTCGGTCAACGTCGACACCACGGCCTCGCGTCCTTCGATCCGCTGTCCCAGGAACGGCACCTCGAACACCGCATCGGCGGCGATCAGGGACGCGAACCGGGAGGCGTCGAAGGTGGCCATCCCCTCGCGGACCAGGTCGGCGATTTCGGGCGTGGTCTGCGGCATCGGAATTCTCCTGCCAAACTGGGCGTTGAATCGGAACGGTGGGCCCGCTTAGGACGATACGGAGCGATCGTTCCGGTTGTCAACGAGGAGAACGTGATGGAGAAGATGCGCGCCGACGCCCGGCGCAACCGGGCCAAGGTGCTGGCCGCCGCCGAGGAGGCCTTCGCCCTGGACGGCCTGGCCGTGCCGCTCGACGACATCGCGCGGCTCGCGGGGGTCGGGGCCGGCACCGTCTACCGGCACTTCCCCAGCAAGGAAGCCCTGTTCCAGGCCGTCGTCCTCGAACGGATCCAGCAGTTCGCCGAGGAGGCCCGCGCGCTCGCCGGCGCCGAGGAGCCCGGCGAGGTCTTCGTCGACTACTTCGTCCGGGTGATCAAGCAGGCGTCCCTCAACCGGGCCATCTGCGACGCCCTGGCCGAGTCCAGCGGCCACGCCTTCAAGGCCGGCGCGGGCGAGGAGTTCCGCGCCGCGCTGGCCGAGCTGCTCGCCCGAGCGCAGGCGAGCGGCACCATCCGCCCCGACATCGACGGCGACGACCTGCGGGCACTCATCGTCGGCTGCCTCGCCGTCGAGCGGTACGCCCCGGGCAGTGCGCACCTGGTCCGGGTGGTGATCGACGGCCTGCGGACCCGCGCAGGCTGAGAAATCTCCGGGGTGCGCATCGGGTAACACGACGTAAGATCAACGCGAGTTAGTCCTCGTACCTGCGCTGCGCGTGGCGAGGGGGTGCCCGGATGAACGGCCGACCTACCTGGGGCTCCGCCGCGGTCACGGGGCTCGCCGGGTTCGCCACCGGCCTGCTGGTCGCCGCGCTGCTCATCGCCGGGCGGAGCACGCCTCGCACCGTCGACACCATCACGCCGCCGACCAGGACGGTTGCCGCGGTTCCCGTCACCGTCACCACCTCCGCGACGCCGTCCACGGTCACGTCCGTGGAGACGTCCCCGCCGACGACGACCACCAGCTTCGTCGAGGTCACCGTCGAGCCGACGACCTCGGTCACGCCCACTTCGCAGACCCCCGCGTTGCCGTTCACCAGCGGATGGCGCGACTGACGGTGCAACCCGGCGGCCGCCGGTCCCGTCTGGTCGGCATGCGCTACGCACTGGGGTTCGCGATGCTCCTGACGGCGGGTTGTGCCGGGCCGGAGCTCGCCTGCACCGCCATCGGCGTCCCGATCGGCATCAGCCTGTCCATTCCGGCCCCGAACGGCATCTCGAAAGCCACGCTCGAAGCCTGCTGGCGCGGCCAGTGCCTGACGCGCGACGTCGGCCTCTACCCCGAGACGTCGGCGGGCGCGACGACCTGCACCGGCACCGGCCCGGACAGCTCGTGCGGCACGTCGATGGTCCCGACCGGCGGGCTCCACGGCTTCGCGGACCTCCCCGGCCTGCCCGCCGAACCGGTCCGGGTCACCGTCCGGTTCGACGACGGGAAACCGCACACGATCGACGTGACGCCGGCCTTCGCCGAGGCGAACGGGCCCGGCTGCGGTAAGGGCGGCCCGCAGGCGCAGCTCGTGGCCGGTCCCGACCACGAGCTGCGGGTGCGTTAGCCGACGTCCCGGCGCTTCCAGCCGGCCAGACCGGCGACCAGGGCGACGACGGCCACCGCCGCCAGCCACACCAGCGGCGTCGCGGTGAACTCCTGGCCCGGGATCTTCGGCGGGTGCTGGAACGGCGAGACGTCCAGCACCACCTGCGGCAGGTTGACGATCGGGCCGAACAGGCTCAGCAGCAGCGCCAGCGCCCCGACCGCCCACGCCGCCGCCGAAAAGCCCGGCAGCAGCCCGAAGATCGCCACCGCCAGCGCGACCACCACCCAGGCCGCGGGCAGCTGGACGAGCATCCCGGACAGGGTGTCCGCGAGGGAGCCGCCGACGTCGCCGGTGCGCAGCCCGTTCGCCAGGCCCATGAAGACCGCGCCGGACAGCAGCAGCGCGGCCGTGCCGAAGAAGGCGAACACCAGGTGGCCGGCCGCCCAGCGCAGCTTCCCGACGCTGGTGGCGAGCACCGGCTCGAGCCGGATCGCGGTCTCCTCGCCGCGCATCCGCAGCACCGCCTGGACGCCGTACAGCGACGCCACCATCGCGAACATCCCGGCCATCGCGGCCAGGAACGCCTGCGTCAGCGCGTGGCTGCCGCCGAGCCGCTCGAAGATCTGCTGGGCCTGCGGGCTCGAGCCGACCAGGTCGCCGATGCCGCTGGCGATCGAGCCGAACACCGCGCCGACCACGGCCGTGCCGATGAGCCAGCCCAGCAGCGGTCCCCGGTGCAGCCGCCAGGCGAGGGCGAGCGGGGACCGCAGGCTTGCCGCGGCGCGGGCCGGGCCCGGGCGGGGCGGCAGGATGCCGACGCCGACGTCGCGGCGGGGCAGCAGCCAGTAGCCGGCCGCGCCGACGGCCAGCGCGAACCCCAGCGGCAGCAGGAGCACCCACCAGCGTTCCCCGGCGAAGGCCCGGACCTGCTGCACCCAGCCGATCGGCGACAGCCAGGACAGCCAGCGGGCGTCCACAGTGGAATCCCCGGCGCCGCGGAGCAGGAACGCGGCGCCGACCACGGCGGTCCCGATGCCGTTCGCCGTCCGGGAGTACTCGGCCAGCTGGACGGCGACCGCCGCGACGGCCGTGAACACCAGCCCGGCCAGGGCTTCCGCCGCGCCGAAGGCGAGCGAACCGGCCGCGGGCAGGCCGGCACCGATCAGGGTGACCGCCTGGATCACCCCGGTCAGCACGCTCGCGCCGCCGGCCACCAGCAGGGCCGCCGTCAGCGCCGCGTACCGGCCGACCACCGCGGACGCGAGCAGTTCCGCGCGCCCGGTGTCCTCCTCGGCGCGGGTGTGCCGGGTGACCGTGAAGACGGCCATCAACCCGGTGAGCAGCGCCAGGAACCCGCACATGCGCCAGGCGATGAACCCGCCGGCCGTGGTGAGGTCGAACGGCGGGCCGTAGAGCAGCGCGTAGGACGGGTTGGCGTTCGCCCCCGCCTGCAGGGCGAGCCGGTCGGCGACGGTCGGGTAGAACTGCGTGAACGTGTTGACCGTGCTCGCCGGGACGACGCTGAGCAGCACGATCCAGATCGGCAGGACCACGCGGTCGCGGCGCAGCGCGAGCCGGGTGAGGTGCCCGGTGCCGGCCAGTTCGTGCGCGGGCGCCACCGCGGCTTCGGTGCGGGCGAGCGTCGCGGTCATTTCGCGCTCGCTTCGGTCGTGTAGTGGCGCAGGAACAGCTCCTCCAGCGTCGGCGGCTGGCTGACCAGGCTCCGGACGCCGACCTCGGTCAGCTGCCGGAGGGCTTCGTCGAGCGAGCGCGTCTCGACGTCGAAGCGGACGCGGTTGCCCTCGACCTTGAGGTCGTGGATGTTGGCCAGCTCGGTGAGCCCGTTCGGCGGCCCGGCGAGCTCGGCGGTGATCGACGTCCGGGTCAGGTGCCGCAGTTCGGCGAGCGTGCCCGACTCGACCGTGCGGCCGTTGCGGATGATGCTGACCTTGTCGCACAGCGCCTCGACCTCGGCGAGGATGTGGCTGGAGAGCAGCACGGTCCGGCCCTGCTCGCGCTCCTCCTGGATGGCGTACTGGAAGGTCGCCTCCATCAGCGGGTCGAGGCCGGACGTCGGCTCGTCGAGGATCAGCAGGTCGACGCGGGAGGCGAGGGCGGCGACGATGGCGACCTTCTGCCGGTTGCCCTTCGAGTACGTCCGCCCCTTCTTCTTCGGGTCGAGGTCGAAGCGCTCGATGAGGTCGGCGCGGCGTTTCTCGTCCAGGCCGCCGCGCAGGCGCCCGAGCAGGTCGATCACCTCGCCGCCGGAGAGGTTGGGCCAGAGGTTGACGTCGCCGGGCACGTAGGCCAGGCGGCGGTGCAGGCTCGCGGCGTCCTTCCAGGGGTCGCCGCCGAGCAGCCGGACGTCCCCCGAGTCCGCGTGGAGCAGGCCGAGCAGCACCCGGACGGTGGTCGACTTCCCCGCGCCGTTGGGGCCGAGGAAGCCGTGCACCTCCCCAGCGGGTACCTGCAGGTCCAGGCCGTCGAGGGCCTTGGTCCGGCCGAACGACTTGTGCAGGCCGGTGACCGAAATGGCGTTTTCCATGCTTCGGAAGCTACACTTGCTTCATGAAGTTGTGAAGTTAAGAAAATGTCTAGATCGAGTGATCATGGGGGACGGGTACGGAAGGATGGGCCGATGACGACGCCTGAAGTGCAGCGAGATGAAGACGCCGTCCGCCGGTACGTCGAGAGCCTCGGGCTCGTGCTGTCGCAGATCGGGATGCAACGCATGCCGGCGCGGGTGTTCGCCGCGCTGATGACCACCGACGAGGGCCGGCTGACCGCCGCCGACCTGGCCGCCCAGCTGTCGGTCAGCCCGGCCGCCGTGTCCGGCGCGGTGCGCTACCTCGAGCAGATCGGCCTGGTCGCCAAGGAGCGCGAGCCCGGCGAGCGCCGCGACCACTACCGCCTCTACGACGACCTCTGGTACGCCACGTTCATGAAGCGCGACCGCATGATCATCATGTGGCGCGACGCCGCCGAGAACGGCATCGACGCCCTCGGCGAGGACACCCCGTCGGGCAAGCGGCTCGCCGAGATGCGGGACTTCCTGTCGTTCATGCTCGAAGAGCTCAACAACATGTACGAGCGCTGGCACAAGATGCGCGAGGAGAAGAACGCCTAACCGCGCCGGGTCACCACGCACCGGGCTGATCAGGCAGGAGGTTTCGATCGCGCACGGCTAGCTTCGAAGAATGGTGCTGCTCGCTCAGGCTCTGTACGTCAAGCGCAAGACCCCGCGGCTCCCCGGCGCGGCGGGGCCGGCGGAGGGGCTCGTCCCAGGTGACGGCGAGCCCTTCCGGCTCGCCGTGCTCGGCGAGTCCACGGTGGACGGTGTCGGCGCGGCGGACCACGGGGAAGCGCTCACCGGCTGCCTCGCCCGCGAGCTGGCCCGCGACGGCCGGGCGGTGCGCTGGCAGGCGGTCGGCCGGACCGGCGCCAACGCCCGGGTGGTCCGCGCCGAGCTCGTCCCGCTGGTCCGCCCGGCCGACCTGGTCGTGATCGCCCTCGGCGTCAACGACACCATCGAGCTCCGGACGGCTCCCGCCTACCGCCGTGACCTCCTGCGCCTGGTGCTCGACCTGCGCGGGCGGCTGGGCCCGGTCGACGTCCTGCTGGCCGGCGTGCCGCCGATGTCCCGCTTCCCGGCCCTGCCCCGACCGCTGCGTGACGTCCTTTCGGCTCGTTCGACCGCGTTGGACAAGGCCGCCGCGACGCTCGGGAGGGTCCCCGGCGTCCGGCACCTGCCGATGGATCCCGCGTTGCTCGACCCGGCCGCCTTCGCGAGCGACCGGTTCCACCCGGGCCCGGCCGGCTACGCCCGCTGGGCCGGGACGCTGGCACACGCTGTGATCAGTTAGCAGCTCTGCGTCGATCTTCAAAAAAAGTTGCCGATTCGGGTATCTGGCGGCGCCCTCACTGCGTCCTGTGGAGCAGCCAAGCACGGAGGAACACGACAGGGGGTGTCGCGTTCGCAGTGATCGCGGTGGCCGGGAGCCGAGGGGGCTGCCGGACACCGTCGGCCGGGTGCCCTTCGGGGGAGGGGACATCCGGCGGGGGCCCGTTGGGGAGCGGGTCCTTGAGGGAGGGGAGTACCGGCCGGTGCGGGTCCACGCGCGCCGGCCGGTACCTCACGGATTTGCCATTGACCGGTAGTGCACGACCGACGAAGTAAGTGACCTTGATGTATCCGAGATCCACCTGCACGCTCCTTCCCCCCGAAGGACCCGCGATACTGCCAACGCCGACTCGAAGACTCTTCCGAAGAGGGGCAGATACGGTGACCGACGTGCAAACCACAGAGGTAGATCCGCCGTGGGAGGGCCTGACCGGCGCCGAGCTGCACGCTGCGTGCATGCAGGCCGCCAGAGACGGTGACCGCCGGGCGATGGCCCGCCTCGTCGAAGAGCTGACCCCGCTCGTCTGGCACGTCGCCCGGGCCAACGGGCTCGACCGCGCGGTCGCCGAGGACGTCGTCCAGACCGTCTGGCTCGCGCTGTTCAGCCAGCTCGGCAAGCTCCGCGACCCCAAGGCCCTCGCCGCTTGGCTGATCACCACCACCCGCCGTGAGGCCACCCACCCGTTCGGCCGCCGCATGCAGCCGGTGCCGCTGAGCGACGAGGTGGCCGAGGCGATGCCGAGCACCCAACCGGCACCCGAGGACGAAGCCGTCCGCGCCGACCGCGACCGCCGGGTCTGGCGCGCCTTCGTCCGGCTGCCCCAACGCTGTCAGGAACTGCTCCGGCTGACCGTGCTCGCGGGTCGGGCGGAGTACCAGCTCGTCGCCGAGGCGCTGCGCATGCCGCGCGGCAGTGTCGGACCGACCAGGGGTCGCTGCCTCGACCAGATGCGCGATCTCCTCGCCAGTGAAGGGGGAAGCCGATGAACGACCTCGGGGCGCCGGGGGGCCAAGCCTCCTTCGGTGACGACGTGCTGCTGGCCGACATCGGCCGTTTCCTCGACGAGCTGGACCCGCCACCGGGAGACCTGGTGCAGCGGGTCCAATTCGCGCTCGCCCTGGAGGATCTCGACGTCGAGGTCGCCCGCTGGGAACGGCTGGACAACCTGGCCGGCGTCCGCGGCGGCGGCACCGGCACGATCACGTTCACCGTCAGCGATCTGACGGTGATGATCAACCTGACCAAGATGGGCAAGCTGCACCGGATCGACGGCTGGCTGGTACCCGCCGGCCAGTACGGCGTCGAGGTGCGGGTGGCCGAGCACGGGACGTCGTCGACCACGGCGGACGAGGGCGGCCGGTTCGTGCTCGACAACGTGCCGCGCGGGACGACGCAGATCCTCGTGCACCTGGGTGACGTGTCGTGCCGGCGGACGGTCGTGACGCCGACGGTGGTGCTTTAGCCGAGGAAGTCGGCCAGGGGGACGGGCGTCAGTCCGTCCTTCTCGGCCCGCTCCACGAACGCCGTGTAGTCCTCGGCGAACGTCTTCCGGAAGTGCATCAGCACGATGTCACCCGGCTTGAGCTTGTCGCCGGACTGGAACTGGACGACGCCGTCGTTGACCGCGGCCGTCCACAGCACCGAGGCGCGCATGCCGCAGGCGGCCGCCGCTTTCAGGGTGTTCTGGTCGTAGTTGCCGAACGGCGGGCGGAACAGCGACGGACGGATGCCGAGGCTCTTCTGGAAGTCGTCGGCGTCGTCGCAGATCTCCTTGCGCTGGAACTCGTACGGCTTGCCCTTGAGGTTCGGGTGGTCGACCGTGTGGTCGCCGAGCGTCGCGCCGGTGGCGTCCAGGATCTGCTTGAAGTAGGCCTCGTGGCCCTTCACGTACTTCTGGTTCAGGAACAGCACCGGGTGCGTGCCGTTCTCCTGCATCAGCTTCAGCGCGCCGGGGTCCTGCACGGCGCCGTCGTCCATGGTGAGGAAGACGTACGGCTTGTCGGTGGTGATCCGGCGGACGACCGGTACTTGACCGTTCTCGATCGGGGGCGCCTTCTGCTGGACCGTGCCGAACGGGTACGGACCGGACGTCTGCACGTCGGGGGCGGCCTGGGGCGCCGGGTTCGGCTGGCTCGTGCCGAACTCGCGCTCGTCCGGCTCGTGCGTCGAACAGGCAGTGAGCGCCAACGCGACCACGGCCAAGCCCGCCACCACTCGCTTCATCCCGCGCCCCCTCTCTCGCGGGTGATCGAAAAGACCACCCGAAAGAGTGACGTCGAGGGGGTGGGCGAAGTTGCGCCGGACGATCTTGTGTGGTGTGGCGCACCCAGGTCAGCGCCCGGTTTCGGCCGCCTTGACCAGCTTCGCCGAGAACAGCCGGATCACCGCCCGGAGCGTCGCGGCCAGCGCCGGACCGCTCCCGCGCACCGGCTCGGTGAACGAGCCCGTCCACCGCAGGTGCGTCCCGCCGCCGGGGGCCGGCGTGAAGAGCACTTCGGCGCGGTAGTCCTTGAGCGGCTTGCCCGCGGCGAAGCCGTAGACGTGCTTGCGGCCGGGCTCGTACTCGAGGGTCTCCTCGCGGATCAGCACCGGCCACAGTCCGACTTCGCGGACCGCGCCGACGCCCCCCGGCTCTTCGGTGCCCGGCCGTGCCCAGCGGGCCTGGACGATCAGTGGCTTTCCCCACTCCGCCCACCGCGGGCCGTCCGCTTCGAGCGCGAACAGCGCCTCCGGCGGCGCGGTGCTCGTGCGGTTGACCTCGTACGAGTACCTGCGGCCCACCGGAACCTCCCGAGTTGTTGACAGGTTGATAATTAATCCGTCTCCGGGAGCGTAGGTCAAGATGAGGGGGTGAGCACGCCGCGCCCCGACCTCGCCGCGCCGCACTGGCTGGTCCAGCTCCTGCGCAGCACGCCGGTGCCGGTGCCGTGGAACATGGTCGCCCGGGCCGTGGTCGCGCTGGCCGTGCCGCTCGCGATCGCCTACGCGGCGGGGGACATCGCCGTCGGCGCGCTCGTCTCGACCGGTGCCCTGCCCGCCGTGCTGTCCGAATCGGCCGGGCCCTACCGCTACCGCGCCCGCCGCCTCGGCGGGGCGACGCTCGCCGCGACCGCCGGGTACCTCGCCGGCCTGCTCACCGGCGGCACACCGGCGCTGTCGGTGCCCACGGTGATCCTGGTCGCCGCGGTGTCCGCGGTGATCAGCGCGGCCGGCAGCAACGCCTCGGTGGCCGGGCTGCAGATGCTCGTCTTCTGCGTGCTCGCCACCGGGCAGCACGCGACCGGCGTCCGCGTCGAGATCCTCTTCGGCTGCTTCTGCCTCGGCGCGGCCTGGAGCTTCCTGGTCGCGCTCGTCACCTGGACGGTCCGCGCGACCAGCCCCGAACGCACCGCCGTCGCGCACGTCTACGTCGAGCTGGCCGCGATGTTGTCGGCGAGCGACGAAGCCGTCTCGCGGGTGGCCCGCCACCGGCTGACCACGGCGATGAACACCGCCTACGACCAGCTGCTGACCGCGCGGTCCTGGTTGTCCGGCCGCGATGCCGCCTACCGCCACTTGCTCAACCTGCTGTCGGCGACGACGCCCGCCGTCGAGGCCTCGGTGGCGATGGTCAACACCGGCCGCCGCCCGGCGAGCGAGGTCATCGACCACTTCGTCGCGCTGTCCGCGGCGGTGCTGGCCGGCCAGCCGCTGCCGCCTCCGCCCCTCGCGCCGCCCGGCGACCCGGACCCGGTCCTCGCCGCGCTCTACGCGGGCCTGGTCCGGATCGGCAAGGGCGACGACCGCAAGCGCCGCGAGCCGACGCCGTGGTACCGCCGCCTGCGCGAGTGGGCGGCCTCGCTCGCGTCCGGCCCGCTGACCTGGATCGCCGCGCTGCGGCTGACGCTGTGCGTCGCGATCGCCGAGGTCGTCGGCCTGCTCGTGCCGCTGGAGCGGTCGTACTGGATCACGCTGACCGTCGGGATCGTGCTCAAGCCCGACTTCGGGTCCGTCTTCGGCCGCGCGGTGCTGCGGGGGATCGGCACGGTCATCGGCGTCGGGATCGGCGCCGCGGTGCTCGGCCTCGGCGCGAGCGGCTGGGTCCTGGTCGTGCTCAGCGCGGTCTTCGCCGGCGGCATCGCGATCGGGAAGGTGCGCAACTACGGCATCCAGAGCGCCTTCGTGACGCCGTTGATCATCCTGCAGATGGGCTTGGCCCACACCGGGAACTGGAGCGTGGTGCTGGCGCGGCTGGTCGACACCGTGCTCGGCTGCGTGATCGTGCTCGTCTTCGGCTACCTGCTGTGGCCGGGCAGCCGGCGCCCGCGGGTGGGCGGGCGGCTGGCCGACGGCCTCGACGCGGTCGCGAAGTACGTCGCGCACGCGCTGGTCGAGGCGTCGTCGGGAGAGGCGCGGCTGGCCCGGTCGCGGGCGCGGCGCGGGGCCTACCGCGCCCTGGCCGACCTGCGGACGGCGTTCCAGCAGGCCGTCGTCGAGCCGTCCGCGCACGGTCGCCAGGCGGTGGCGTGGTGGCCGGTGATCGCCGCGCAGGAGCGCGTCGCGGACGCCGTCACCGAGGTCGGCGTGACGATCGGGCGGGGCGTGCCGCCGCCGGCCCCGGCCGACGTCGAGCTGCTGACGGCCGCGCTGGGGGAACTCGCCTCGGCCGTCCGGGAGCAGCGGGAGCCGCGGTCGGTGCCGCTGCCGGACGCGCCGCAGCTGTCCGGGGTGGTCGACCAGCTGGAGTCGGCGTTCGACGCCGTCCGCGGTCCCGACCTGGCCGAACGCACGCCGCCGGGCCCGCTCCGGCGGTTCCTGCCCTACCCCAGGCGTTCGTGACGTTCGTGCGGTTCAATGCACCCATGGGAATCGACTTCGAAGCGTTGAAGGGCAAGGCCGAAGAGGCCCTGCGCGAGCACAACGACAAGATCGAGGAGGGCCTCGACAAGGCCGCCGGCTTCGCGAAGTCGAAGTTCGGCCACGACAGCCAGATCGACACCGGTGTCGAGAAGGCGAAGGACTTCCTCAACAAGTTCGACGACACGCCGGACACCCCGCCGGCGCAGTAGCTACTGGACTTCGCCGGTCGCGATCCCGTCCGAGAGGCCGGTGATCCGGCCGCCGCGTTCCCCGAGGGCGATCAGGCCTTGCCGCGCGTCCGGCGCGGCCAGGCTGATCCGGACCCCGGCCCGTTCGACGTCCAGGCTGGCGGCCAGCGCTTGCGCGCCTTCGTACCCCGCGTTGATCGTGGCCGCGAGCCCGCCGGTCGACGCGAGCGAGCCGCGGGCGGCGCCGAGCCGGCCGAGCGCTTCGTCGACGATCGGCAGCAGCGCGTCCCGGTTGCCTTCGGTCATCGCGCGGACGAGCTGCGGGTTCGACCCGGCGACGCGCGTGCCGTCGCGGTAGGACCCGGCGGCGAGCGACATCGCCAGCGGGCCGCCCTCGGCGCCGATGGTGGCCAGGATGGCCGCCAGCAGGTGCGGCAGGTGCGAAATCCGGGCGACGGCCTCGTCGTGCGACTCCGCCGGCAGCGGGACGACGTGCGCCCCGACGTCCAGCACGAGCTTCGCCACCTCGGCCCAGGCTTCGAGGTCGGTGTCCTCTTCGACGGCGACCACCCACGCGGCGCCCTGGAACAGCGCGGCGTCCCCGGCCAGCCAGCCGGAGTTCGACGTCCCGGCCATCGGGTGCCCGCCGACGTACCGCGTGTAGGGCACGCGACGGCGGACCGCGTCCAGGACCGGCGCTTTCACGCTGGTCACGTCGGTGAGCAGGCAGTGCGACGCGTGCTGGTTGACCAGCCGCAGCAGGTCTTCGACGGCCGGCAGCGGCACGGCGAGCACGACCATCGCGTCCTCGGCCGCGGCCCGGTGCAGGGCCGCTTCGACGTCGGTCGTGACGTCGAAGCCCGCTCTGCTCGCCGCATCGGCGTCCACTTCGGAAACCGCGGCACCCCACGCCGTGCGGCCGCTGGCGGCCGCCGCGCGCAACAGTGATCCGCCGATCAGCCCGAGCCCGATCACGCATACGTCTCGCACGGGCCCCATCCTGCCAGTAACAACCGGGGCTCCGCCCCGAGCCGGGGGCTCCGCCACCCGGACCCCCGAAAAGAAGGTGTGCCGGACGCTCTGCGGGCTACAGCGCGGCGGCGAGCCGTGTCCCCTGGTCGATCGCGCGTTTCGCGTCGAGTTCCGCGGCGACGTCGGCCCCGCCGATGAGGTGCACCGGCAGCCCGGCCGCCCGCAGTTCGTCGGCGAGGTCGCGCACCGGCTCCTGGCCAGCGCAGACGACCACCGTGTCGACGTCGAGCACTCGCGGCTCGCCGTCGACGGTGATGTGCAGGCCGTCGTCGTCGATGCGGTCGTAGGTGACGCCAGGGAGCTGCTCGACGCGCTTGGCCTTGAGCGCTGCCCGGTGAACCCAGCCGGACGTCTTGCCGAGCCCCGCACCGATGCCGGACTTCTTGCGCTGCAACAGGAACACCTGCCGCGGCGACGGCTCGGGCTTCGGCGTGCCGAGGCCGCCCGCCGCCTGTTCCGGGTCGGTGACCCCCCATTCGGCCATCCAGGCGGCCCGATCCAGCGCCGGCGACGCCGTGTGCGTGAGGAACTCGCTGACGTCGACGCCGATGCCGCCGGCCCCGATCACCGCGACCCGCGCGCCGACCGGCTTGCCGTGCTTGACGACGTCGACGTAGGACAGCACCTTCGGGTGGTCGATCCCGGGCAGCGACGGCACCCGCGGCGCGACCCCGGTGGCCAGCACGACCTCGTCGAAGCCGGTGAGGTCGCTCGCTTTCGCGCGGGTGCCGAGGTGCAGCTTCACCCCGGTCACCTCCAGGCGCCGCTGGTAGTAGCGGATGGTCTCGGCGAACTCCTCCTTGCCGGGGATCTTCCGGGCGATGCCGAACTGGCCGCCGATTTCGTCGTCGGCTTCGAAGAGTTCGACGCGGTGCCCGCGTTCGGCCAGCGCGGTCGCGGCCGAGAGGCCCGCCGGGCCCGCACCCACGACCGCGACGTGCTTCGACCGCCGCGTCGGCGACAGCGTCAACGTCGTCTCGTGGCCCGCGCGCGGATTCACCATGCAGGACACCAGCTTGCGTTTGAAAGCGTGGTCGAGGCAGGCCTGGTTGCACGCGATGCAGGTGTTGATCTCGTCCTCGCGGCCGCTCTCGGCCTTCCGGAGCCACTCGGGATCGGCGAGGAACGGCCGGGCCATCGACACGAGGTCGGCGTCGCCGCTGCTCAGCGCTTCCTCGGCGACCTGCGGCATGTTGATCCGGTTCGAGGTGACGACCGGGATGCCGACGTGCGGCTTGAGCTTCCCGGTCACCCAGGTGAAGGCGGCGCGCGGCACCGACGTCACGATCGTCGGCACCCGGGCTTCGTGCCAGCCGATGCCGGTGTTGATGATCGTCGCGCCGGCCGCCTCGACGTCCTGAGCGAGCGCGACGACGTCCTCCCAGCGCTGGCCGCCCGGCACGAGGTCGAGCATCGAAAGCCGGTAGACGATGATGAAGTCGTCGCCGGCCTTTTCCCTGGTGCGCTTGACGATCTCGACGGCGAACCGGCGGCGCTTCTCGGGCGTGCCGCCCCAGGCGTCGGTGCGTTTGTTGGTGCGCTCGGCCAGGAACTGGTTGATCAGGTAGCCCTCGGAGCCCATGATCTCGACGCCGTCGTAGCCCGCTTCGCGCGCGAGAGCGGCGCAGTCGGCGAAGGCTTCGATCTGTTTGCGGACGCCGTGTTTCGTGAGGGCGCGCGGCCGGAACGGGTTGATCGGCGCCTTGATGCTCGACGCCGACACGCTCAGCGGGTGGTAGGCGTACCGGCCCGCGTGCAGGATCTGCAGCGCGATCTTGCCGCCGGCCTCGTGCACCGGCGCGGTGAGCCGCCGGTGCTGCCGCGCCTCGGCGGACGTCGTCAGCTTGGACGCGAGCGGCAGCAGCCAGCCGGTGCGGTTCGGCGCGAACCCGCCGGTGACGATCAGGCCGACGCCGCCGCGGGCGCGTTCGGCGTAGTACTCGGCCAGCGCGGGGAAGTGCGAAGCCTTGTCCTCGAGGCCGGTGTGCATCGACCCCATCAGGACGCGGTTGCGCAGCGTCGTGAAGCCGAGGTCCAACGGCGACAGCAGGTTCGGGTACGGGCTCATCGGGCGTCCTTGGGGTGGTGGAGGGCGTCGAGTACTTCGTCGAACCACTCGACCTGGCCCTCTTCGACGCGGATGCCGCCGCGCAGGACCAGGTACTGGTGCAGGTGCCGGCCGGTCAGCGCGGCCGGCGCGGGGAAGTCGCGCTTCTCGATCTGGCGGTAGACGTCGAGGCGTTCGGCGTGCTTCGCGCGGTGGCGGACGATCTCCTCGGCCACCTTCGCCGGATCGCCGAAGGTCGCGCCGCGGATCTTCACGGCCAGCTCGACCGGCCCCGCGGCCGGATCGGGCTCGGCCAGCCAGCGGACGAGCTCGGCGCGCCCGCCGTCGCTGACCGTGTAGACCTTCTTGTCCGGCCGCCCCGACTGCGCGACGACGTCGACGGCCACCCAGCCGGCCTCTTCCATCCGCTTCAGCACGCGGTAGATCTGCTGGTGGGTGGCGCTCCAGAAGAGCCCGATCGACTTCTCGAAGCGGCGCGTGAGCTCGTAGCCCGAACCGGCGCGCTCGGACAGCGAGACGAGGATCGCGTGCTCCAGTGCCATGGTTGGAGGGTGCTATGCAACGAGTTGCAGTGCAACGAGGCGCGCATCACTTCACCCCCCTGGGTGGGATAAAACGGGTCGACTAATGCCCGCAAAAGACCACGATGGAAGGGTGCACCCGGTACTCGAACTGATCTCCGAACGGATGGCGGCGGGCAGTGTCCCGGGCGAGCGCACCGACGGCCGGCGTCTCGCGCTCGCCATCGAGGGCGGCAGCAGCCGCGGCACCTACTCCAGCGGCATGGTCCTGGCCTTGGACGAACTCGGCGTGACCCCCGCGTTCGACGCCGTCTACGGCTCGTCGGCCGGCGCGCTGAACGGCGCCTGGCTGCTCTGCGGCCGCTCCTCGACCGGCGTCCGGACCTGGTGGAACCCGGTCGTCATGCGCCGGATCATCAACCCGCTGCACACCCTGCGCGGCCGCGCGGTGATCGACCTCGAATACCTCGTCCACCAGGTCTATTCGGTGCTGGAACCGATGGACTTCCCGGCCATCCTGGCCAACCCGGTCACCTTCCACCCGCTGGCCACCGACGCCGACACGGGGGAGTCGACCGACCTGCACCCCTTCCTCGACGACGTCGACGCGATCAAGATCGCGCTCGCCGCGTCGTCGTGCATGCCGGTGCTGGCCGGGCCGCCGATCCCCCTATCCGGCCGCCGGTTCGTCGACGCCGGCGTGGCGGAGCCGATCCCGTACCGCACCGCATTGCTGCAGAACGCCACGGACGTCCTCGTGCTGCGCACCCGCCGCGCCGACGAACTGCCGGTCCGGCCACCGCGGATGCACGACGTCGTCGTCCCGCGATTCCTGCGCCGCCAAGCCCCCGGCGCCGTCCCGGCCTGGCAGGACACCTACCGGCGAGACGTCGAAGACGAGGAAACCCTGGCGTCGGACCCGCGAATCCTCAGCATCCGGCCGCCGGTGGGTGCGCCGGACGTGGCGGTGCTGGAACGCGACCCGGAAGTGCTGCGCAAAGCCGTCGAACTCGGCAAAAGCGCCGTCCTCGACGTGCTCGAAGAGGTGCGCGAAGCCTCTTAGGGCTTGCGCGCGACGCCGCCGATCACCCGCGACTCGGACGGCGAACCGGCGAACACGGTGTGCTCGTCGGGGTGCCACGCCGGCGCGTAGACGAGCCCCGGTTCGAGCATCGGCCAGCCGCCGAAGAAGCGTTCGAACTCGGCCATCGTCCGCAGGAAACCCGGGTTGGTCGTGGTCTCGTAGTACTCGAGCAGGTCGAGCAGGGCCTGCCGCTCGTCCTCGTTCACCGGGTTCTCGTTGGTCATCTGCGACAGCACCAGCAGCGAACCGGGGGCGAGCCGAGAGCGGTAGAACTCCAGCAGCTGGTCCGGGTTCTGCTCGTCCTTGATGAAGTGCATGACCGCGTTGATCACCAGGGCGACCGGCTGCCGCGGGTCGATGATCTCCGAGGCCTTCACCCGCTCCCAGAGGTCGTCCGGCTGCAGGAAGTCCGCGGCGATGGCGTGGTGGCGCTCGGGGTCGGCGGTGTCGGCGAGCAGCAGCGTCGAGTGGGCCAGCGCGATGGGCTCGTTGTCGATGTAGAGCACCCGCGTGTCCAGCTCGGGACGGGCGTCGTCGGCGACTTCGTGCACGTTGCCCGCTGTCGGCAGCCCGGAGCCGACGTCGACGAACTGCCGGATGCCTTCGCGGACGCACTGGCGGACCGCGCGGCCGAGGAACTGCCGGCTCGTCAGGCAGTACTCGCCCATGAGCGGCAGCCGGGCGCGGACCTTCTCGGCGAAGTCGCGATCGATCGCGTAGTGCGTGTTCCCGCCGATGAAGTAGTCGTAGATCCGCGCGGCCGACGGCCGGTCGAGACTGCTTTCGACGGCCTTCAGCGCGTCGTCGTGGTTGATCATGCCGGTGCCAGAGCCTCCCGATAGGCGTTCACCGACTCTGTCAGGCGGTCCAGCTCGGCCCGCATCCGGGCCACCCCGGCGTCGTCCAGGTTCATCGCCGTGCCGATCACGTCGGGAATGCCCTGCGCCTTGTCGCGCAACGCCTTTCCGGCGTCGCTCAGGCTGACGCGGACCGAGCGCTCATCGTCGGCCTGCCGGTTCCGGACCACCAGGCCCGTCGTCTGCAACCGCTTGAGCAAGGGGGACAGCGTGCCCGAGTCGAGGTTCAGCTCCGCGCCGAGCTCCTTGACCAGCCGGTGGTCCCGCTCCCAGAGCGCCAGCATGACCAGGTACTGGGGGTAGGTCAGATCGAGGTCCTCCAGGACGACCCGGTACAGCGACGTCACCGCGCGCGACGCCGCGTACAGCCCGAAGCAGAGCTGGTCGTCCAGCCGCAGCGATGCCATGGCGTCCTCCTCTCTCGTAACTCTCCATGCTCCACGACTTCGCGGAGACCGGCAACTTAAGTGCGCTGCATCTCATTGGACCCCAATTAGTTGTGCACAACTGAGTTGCGAGCTACCTTCGTGACATCAGCTTCCACCCCCGAGGAGGACGACATGACCGCCAACCCGCACAACCTGGCCCTCGAACCGGCCGCGCAGGCGTTCGCGGAGGCCACCGACCAGCCGCCGTACCTGTTCCAGCTGCCGCCGGAGGAGGGGCGCAAGGCCGTCGACGGCGTCCAGGACGGCGAGGTCGCCATGCCCGCCGCCGAGATCGAGGTGCTGGCCGTCCCGGGCGGCCCGAACGGCGACGTCGAGACGCGGATCGTCCGCCCGGCCGGCGTTTCCGGTCCCCTCCCGGTGATCGTCTACATCCACGGCGCCGGCTGGGTGTTCGGCGACTTCCACACCCACGAGCGGCTGGTCCGCGAACTGGCGGCCGGGGTCGGCGCCGCCGTCGTCTTCCCCGAGTACAGCCGGTCGCCCGAGGCGCGCTACCCGGTCGCCATCGAGGAGAACTACGCCGTGGCGAAGTGGGTCGCCCAGCACGGCGCCGAGAAGGGCCTCGACACCTCGCGCATCGCGATCGCCGGCGACTCCGTGGGCGGGAACATGACCGCGGCGCTGACGCTGCTGGCCAAGCAGCGCGGCGACGTCACCTTCAAGCAGCAGGTGCTCTTCTACCCGGTCACCGACGCTTCCTTCGACACCGAGTCGTACCACCGGTTCGCCGAGGGCTACTTCCTCGGCCGCGAAGGCATGAAGTGGTTCTGGGACCAGTACACGACGGACCCCGCCCAGCGCGCGGAGATCACGGCGTCGCCGCTGCGCGCGTCGCTCGACGAGCTCGCCGGGCTGCCGCCGGCCCTGGTGATCACCGGCGAAGCCGACGTGCTTCGCGACGAAGGTGAGGCGTACGCGGCGAAGCTGCGTCAGGCCGGTGTCCCGGTCACCGCCGTCCGGTACCAGGGGATCATCCACGACTTCGTCATGGTGAACGCACTGCGCGAGACGCACGCCGCCGAGGCCGCGATCACCCAGGCCGTCACGGTGCTGACGCGCGCTTTGGCGAAGTAGTTGAGAAAACGCTGAGAGCGCCGCACGTTGCGGGCCTATGAGCCAACTCACAGGTCCGCAACGTGCAAGCCGGGTCAAACGTGATATATACGCGAGTCCCGGGGGGTCCGGGTGCGCATCCGCTGCCCGCCCGGAAGGACCGTCCCCATGCACCTCAGCAGCATCCGGCTCGATTCGCCGATCACGATGGTCATCGTGGTCGTCGTGACGCTGCTGGCGATCATCGCGATCCCGTTGTTCTGGGAGCGGTGGAAGCGCAAGCTGCTGTGGCGCACCGTCACCATCCTCTGCGCGGTCGTCTCGATCGTCGTCACCACCGGCCTGGCCGGCAACCTGATCGGCGGGTTCTTCCCGACGCTCGGTTCGCTGCTCGGCACCGGTGTCTACGCGGCCGACAGCATCGACGCCGAGACGAGCGCGAACGGGGAGAACCTCGACCTCGTCCGGGACGTCGGTGCGGCGCACGCCAAGGACGGCAAGGGAACCGTCGTCCACATGAAGGTGACCGGCCGGCGCACCAAGCTCACCCGGGACGTGACCGTGTACCTGCCGCCGCAGTACTTCGACCCGGCCTACAAGAGCCTCAAGTTCCCGGCCGTCGAGTGGATCCCGAACTACCCGTCCGGGCCCGAGGTCGTCACCGACGGGTACAAGCTCCCGGAACAGCTCGACGCGGCGATCGCCAGGCGCGCGTTGCCCCCGGTCGTGGTGATCATGCCGGACCCGACGGGCGTCCCGAAGATCGGCCACGACACCGAGTGCGTCGACGAGGTCAACGGCACCGCGAACGACACGTACCTGACGGCGGACCTGCGGGAGTGGGCCCTGCACAAGCTGGGCGTCGCGGCGGACCGGAAGGCCTGGACCTTCGCCGGTTGGTCGTCCGGCGGCTACTGCGCGATGAACCTGGTGACCCGTCACCCGCAGTGGTACGGCCAGGCGGTGAGCGTCAGCGGCTACGACCGCGCGCAGATGGACGCCGAGACGGAGAACCTCTACAAGGGCCGCCAGGACGTCGACGACGCCAACAACGTCGGCATCACGGTCCGCCTCCACCCGTCCCCGGTGGACATCCTGGCCATCTGGGGCGAGAAGGAGAAGTTCGAGGGCGCGGCGGCCGGGCTGATCCAGGCCGGCGTCCGCCCGCCGGTCCGCTTCCAGTCGTGGCAGGTGCCGGACGCGGGCCACAACATGAACACCTTCAAGTCCCAGATCCCGGACATCCTCACCTGGATCGGCGCCCACACGACCCCGCCCGCCCCGGCCGGCCGGCCGGTCCAGACCCTCGGCGGGGTGCAGCCGTGGCCGCTGCCGCGCTCCGGCGCGCCCGGCGCCCTGGCGGACGTCGAGCAGTGAGCCGGGCTCAGCCCAGCAGCGTCGAGACGACCTCCGTGACCCGCTTCGACGCGGTCGCGTAGTCGACCTTGGCGGGGTGTTCGGTCAGCACCACGACGATGTAGCGGTTGTCCTTGCCGACCACGCCGGACGTGTGCAGCATCCGCGTCGGCCGGCAGCACGACCAGCCCTGCTTCACCGCCCACGGTTGTCCATCGGCGGCGTCGGGGATGCCGAAGTACTGCCGGAAGCCGTCGGACCCGCGCTCGGTCGCGTCGCGCAGCGCGTTCAGGATTGTGGCCTGCTTCTTGGTCAGCAGGTACTGGTAGACCTTCACGATGTCGGCCGCGGTGATCCGCGTGTCGCCCCACCGGCCGGGGTCGGCGGGCGGCCGGGTACCGGTGAGGCCGAGCTTCGTGACCCAGCGCGTGACGATCGACGGCCCGCCGTAGGCCGCCCAGAACCGGCTCGCGAGGTCGTCGTCGCTGCGGGACAGCATCCGCTGGACGTCCGCCGCGGGGCCGCCCTGGTCGAGCACGGAAAGCGCGATCAGCAGCTTCACGATCGACGCGGAGGTGTACCCGCGGTTCGCCTGCACGGAGACGGTCGCGCCGCCGGACTCCCGATCGAAGACGACGGCGCTGACCTCGCCGTCGCGCACGATCCCGGCCAGCGCACCGGCGTCCACCTTGGCCGGCGGCGCCTTGGGCTCGGTCTTGGGCGCCGGCGTGGCGGACGGCTCGCTCTTGGGCGCGGCCGCCGGAGTCGGCGTCGCGGACGTCGTCGCCGCGATCTCGGTGACCGCGAGCGGCTGGGGCGCCGCGGCGGTGCTGTGGCCCGCCGTCACCACCACCGCGCCGATCGCCCCCAGGCACAGCCCCACCAGGAAGATGCCGCTCAGCTTGCGCATGACCTGGATTGCCGGGAAGGCCGCGCGCTGTTCGCCCGAACGGGGTGCTTTGTGGGATAGCTCTCGAAGGGGGCCCGAATCGGGAACGCGGGAGGGCCCTGCGGGCAAGCGCCATCGTTTCACCCACCGTGGTCGCGGGGTACTCCAGCGCGGTGACGGTCGTCACCACCCGCTGGGAAGGACTGGAGTCATGGTTCACGCGAAAGGCGCACGCATCCGGGTCCGAGGCCTGCAGCCGGCGCAGGTGCTGGCCGGACTGGCCGGGATCGCGTTCCTCGTCGTCGGCATCATCGGACTGTCAAGGACCGGCTTCGGCAATTTCGCCGGCCACCACGACGCCGGGTTCTGGCGGTTCTCCGCCAACCCGCTGATGAGCTTGGTCCGCGTCGTGACCGGCGTCGTCGGCCTGCTGCTCGCGTTCGGCTCGGGCCGCGCGCGGGCGTTCGGCTGGCTGCTGTTCATCGGCTACGGCCTGCTGTTCGTGTGGGGCCTGATGATCGACGGCCTCATTTCGAGCAACCCGTTCGCCAACGCCGGCAACCCGATGGACCTCGAGCCCGCCGACACGTGGCTGCACCTCGGTGTCGCCGCGCTCGGCCTGCTGATCGCGGTCCTGCCGGCCCGCCGCACCATCCTGCTGCCCGAGGACGAGACGGCCGACGAGCCGGTCGTCGCCGAGCAGCGCACCGAGGTCATCGACCGTGTTCCCGAAGAAGAACCGCGCCGCCGGTCGTTCCTGCGTCGTGACCACAAGGGGCGAGGCCCGGAGGTCACTCACGAAGAGCGTCCGCCGGGCCTCGCCCACTAAGAGGTTCGGGATGGTTCGGGTTCAGTAGGTGGTGCCACCCGAACCGGAATCGTTGGTCGTGGCGCCGCTGCCGGCCGGAGCCTGCTGCTGGCCGGCAGCGGTGTTCGGGTTGCTGCCGAGCTTGCAGCCGGCGGGCTCGATGACGAACCAGGTGCCGTTGACGCCCTGACCGTTCGCATCGCCCGGCTTGGTGTCCTTCGAGAAGGTGTAGACGGGCCAGCCGCCGATGGTCACCTGCTCGCTGCCGTCCTGACGCTTGATGCTGCCGAGCAGCTTCGAGTCGATGCCCTGCAGTTCCACCTTGCCCTTGGAGAGCACCGGCGGCCAGGTCTTGGCGCAGTCACCGTTGCAGGCGGAGGCCTTCTTCTTGGTGTCCTTTTGGAACAGGTAGAGGGTCATCCCGTTCTGGTCGACGATCGCATCGCCGAGGCCGTCGATCTTGCTGGCGCTGAGCTTCACGGCACCGGCTTCGGACTCGCCGGCCGCGGCCTGCCCGGCCTTCCCGCCCTTGGCGTTCGCGGCGTACCAGGCGCCCCCGACCCCCTGGCCGGTCGCGTCACCCGGCTTGGTGTCCTTGGCGTAGCGGTAGAGCGCCCACCCGCCGACGGTGATCTGCTCGGTCCCGTCGGACCGGGTCACCTTCCCGACGTTGTTCTTGTCGACACCCTGAACTTCCACGTCCCCGGTGGCGAGCACGGGCGGCCAGGCCTTGGCGCAGTCACCGTCGCAGTTGGACTTCGGCGGCTTCGCGGTGTCTTTGTCGAACCGGTAGAGGGTCATGCCGTTCTGGTCGGTGAGCACCTGCCCCACATCGGCCACATCGGCGACGACCAGCTTGGTCTCGTTCGACGCCGGAGCGGCGTTGCCGACCTGGCCGTTGTTGTTGGCGGCCTGGCCGCCACCGGTGCCACCCGCCGCCGCAGGAGCGACAACCGGCTGGGCAGTCTCGGCACCCGAGCAAGCGGTGAGCACTGCCAGCCCGGCTGCCGCCGCGGCGACGGAGACGGCGATGCGCGTGCGAAGCATGGAAGTTCTCCTTGTGTCCGTTGGGGTTTCCCGGCCGCTCGGTGCGGCTGCCTGATACCCACTACACGGACCCCCGCCGAGGGCGGTTCAAAGAATTTTCCCAAGCCGGGTGACGGCCCGGGCCAGCCCCGACAGGGCAGCAGCGCGGCGGCCTCGCCTGCGGCGGGGGTGGGGGCCGGCCGGGCGGCGTGGTCGCCGGGCAGCCGAGCGACGGCCGCGGCGGGGGTGGCCGCGCAGTCGGCGACCTGGCGGGGGCGGCCCGGCGGCGGCCGACCAGCGGCGCTACCTGGCCGACCTCCTGCGCACCTGCGTCGGCAACCTGACTTGACGACAGCCGTATAGTCGGT